>NZ_JBVISA010000001.1:302793-581192 GCF_055575755.1 Kitasatospora sp. NPDC034035
CGTCCCCGTCCCCGGCTCTTACCGTCCGGGGGCGGGGACGCACCCGTCGTCGGGCGGTTCGGGCTCCGGGGGGCCGGTGTCCGGGGCCCGCCGTACCGGTCCCCGGGTCCCGCTCCGCCCCTGTCCCCGTCCCCGGTTCCTGCCGTCCGGGGGCGGGGGCGCACTCGTTGCCCGCCGGTAGGGTACCGGGGGCCGGTGTCCGGGCGCGGGACAGGACGGGCGCGGGACAGGAGGGGGCCGGGCCGAGCCGTATGCCCGTCCGTGCCCCTGGCTTGTACCGGCCGGGGCCTGCGGTGGTACGGGCTCCGGGGGTTCGGGCGGGTTCGGGCCGGGGGGTCGGAGACGAGCCCGAGGCGGTAGGCGGTAGGCGGTAGGCGGTAGGCGGGCGCGAGCGGGGGCCAGGGCCGGGGTGGTGGTGGCCACGCCCCGGCTCTGGAGGAGTGTCCCGTCTGGAGGTTGAGACCATAGGTTGTGCGGGTGTCGGGTCGTCTGAGCGTGGCGGTGTGTCCCGGTCGTGAACTCGCCTACCCGGCGCCTGTGACGCCTCGCGGGAATGGGCGGGGTCCCGCTGGTGTGCGACGAGTGCGGATGTGGCGCCACCCACCGTGTCGTGGTGTCACCCGAGGGCGTCGAGGTTGTCGCTTCAGGAGGCGGTTACCTGCGTGCCAGGTTCGAGTTGCTCGACTGGGCGTGCTCGACGGTGGTTGCCGAGGGCGGTGTCTTCCGCCATTACGTGGTGCCGGGCGCCGACCGGTCGCTGCTGGAGGGGTTCCTCGCGCTCCTGGCCGCCCGGGTGCCCGGCACCTGAGCCGTCAGGCTCTGCGCTCGTAGCGCTCGTAGCGCTCGTAGCGCTCGTAGCGCTCGTGGCGCCGGTTGAGCTGGCGGGAGGCGCCCGGCCACGTGATCGTGCGTTCGGCGACCCGGCGGTGGTGTCCCGGGTGCTGGCTTGAGTCCACGCCCCGGCCGGGCGATGCGGGCGGTGATGCCGTGCTCGCGCAGGAGACGCCGGGATGAAGGGGCGGTCGTGGGCTGTGTCCGCGTGCGGTTTGGCGGGCTGTCGGCGACGTGGCCCGTGTCGGGAGCGGGTGGGCGGGATCGGGGCCAGGAGCGGTTCGAGGGCCTGGCCGTCGTGGAGGTTCGCTCTGCAGGTGCCGACCGCGAGCGGGGTGGCGTTGCGGTCGCAGATCAGGTGGATCTTGATTCCTTCTCGCCGTGGTCGGTCGGATTCGGTCCGGTCGGTGGCCCCCTGGTGAGAGCGTGGATGTTCGCTGGATCGATCGCCGCCCGCGACCGGTCGAGTTCTCCGCCGGCCCCGAGTTCGTCCAGGACGACGTGGTAGAGCTTGGCGCACACGCGTGCGGCGGTCCATGCGGTGAAGCGCCGGTGGGTGCTCTGTCAGGGCGCTCCGGACACGGGCGGGAGCCGGCGCCGGCTGCTTCCGGTGCTGGTCACGAACACGATTGCGGCCGGCACCTGGCGGTTGCCGGCCCGCCGTCGGCGCCCGCCCTGTGGCCGTACCGGAGGCTCGGGCACGACGCGCTGGAAGAGGTCCGACAGCTCGTCCGGGACCAACCGTTCACCTGTGTCCACGCGCTACGGAACGACTGGTCCCGAACGAGACACTTTCCGACAGGCGAGGCCGGGGCGGGGGCGGCGTGCCCGCCGGGTGGGGCATCCGTCTCCCGGACCGGCCGGGCCCGGACCGGCCGGGCCCGGACCGGCCGGGGCCGGGGGCGTGCCTGCCCTGCGGGTGGTGCGGGTGCCGGGGTTCGGGCGGGGGCGGTGCCCGGGCTTGGGGCGGGGCGTACGCGCCCTCCGGGCGGGACCCGGGGGGCGGTGTTGTCGGCGGTGGTGCGGGTGTGCGGGGCCGGGGTGTTCTCCGGGAGCGGGGCCGGGGTGGTGGTGGCCGCGTCCCGGCTCCGGCAGGGGCGGGTGGGGGTGTGGGTGGCTTCGTGTCCGGGGGCCGGGCCGTGGGCGGCGGTGCGGGCGGTGGTCGTCGCTGTCGGCCGAAGGGGTGTGTATCCGTCAGGTCCGTGTCCGCGGACGCCGGCCCGGTGCCGGCCGGATGCGGGGGGCTGGTCGTGGTGGTCCCGGGGCGCGGTGGTCTTCTTCTGCGTCTCGGGGCCGTTCGGCTGTTCCGGGGACCGTGGCGGGTTCCTCGTCGCGGACCTGGTGCGGGGGTATGTGCGCGGGCGCGGTGGCGGTGGGCATGGTGGCGGGGGCGCGGGGTGGGCGGGGTTTTGGCCCGGGCGGGTTCTTGGCCGGGCCGGCTGCCCGCGCGAGAAAGGGGCGGGCGGATGCGGGGGCGAGGAGGAGGGGACGGAGGGGCTGAGAGGGGAGGGGCTGAGAGGGGAGGGGCTGAGAGGGGAGGGGCGGAGGGGCGGAGGGGCGGAGGGGCGGAGGGGGGAAGTGGGGGAACGGGGGCGGCGGCCCGTATCCCCCCTTTGTTCCTGCCCGCTGTAGCGGGTGGGGTGGGGACGCGGGCCGCCGCGTGCACGCGCGCCGGGGCGCGTGGGGTGGGTCAGTTGAGGGCGGCGAGGGCGGCCTCGTAGTTCGGCTCGTCGGCGATCTCGGCGACGAGTTCGGTGTGCAGGACGGTGTCGTTCTCGTCCAGGACGACCACGGCGCGGGCGGTCAGGCCGGCCAGCGGGCCGGAGTTGATGGCCACGCCGTAGGCGTCGTGGAAGTCGCGTCCGCGCAGGGTGGAGAGGGTCTTGACGTTGTCCAGGCCCTCGGCGCCGCAGAACCGGGCCTGCGCGAAGGGCAGGTCGGCGGAGATGCAGAGGACGACGGTGTTGTCCAGCGCGCCGGCCTGGGCGTTGAAGGTGCGCACCGACGTCGCGCAGGTGGGGGTGTCGATGCTGGGGAAGATGTTGAGGACCTTGCGGGCGCCCGCGAAGTCGTTCAGCGAGGTGTCCGCCAGTCCGGTGCCGACCAGCGTGAACGCCGGGGCCTGGCTGCCCGAGGTGGGCAGCGCGCCGCCGACCTCGACCGGGTTCCCCTTCAGCGTGACCTGAGCCATGAAAAGCCTCCTACCAGCGGTGTATCGGGTGTGCAACGCCGCCGATCCTACTGCCCGCCCGTGTTCCGTCCGCCGGGCGACCACCGGCTGGACACCCCCGCCCCCACGTGCCTGCCCCGAGGAGGGGCGGGAGGAGGAGCGGGCGCAAGCGAGGGCAGGGGAGGGGGTCCGTGTGGTGGCGGTGGCGCGCCGGGGCTGGGGGTCAGGCGGACCGGAAGGGGCCGCCGTACCGGGGGAGGATGCCGGGGCTGCCGTCGGGGAGGGCGGGTTCGGGGGGCGGGGGTGGCGAAGGGGTCGTGGCCGCGGATGACGGGGATGGGGCGGACGGTGGCCTGGAAGGGCGGTGTTGCCGGCGGCGCCGAACGGCAGGGCGGGGCGGTGGCCGGCCCGGGTGCGGGCGACCACGGCGGGCCGGGTGGGGCGGACGGAGGTGACGGTGTTGGCCGTGGGAGCGTCGGCCGCGTTCGGTGGTGCCGGGTAGGGCGCCGTACTCGGCTTCGCCGACCCTGGCGGTGGTGTGGCGCGCGCGGGTGCCGGCGGCGGTGCCGATGCCGGTAGCGGTGGCGCGGCCGGGGCAGTGTCCGCCGGTTCCGGTTCCGGTGGTGTGTCCGGTGGAGCGGGCCGGGCGTCGCGGTGGCGCGGCGGGGGAGGGGATGGCGGAGACGGCCTTGTCGAGGAGGGTGTCGAGGGCCTGGACGGCCTGGCGGGGGGCGTCTGGGGGCGTGCGGGGGCTTCGGGCTGCGGGGACGGTGCGGTGGCGGTGGCGGTGGTGCGTGGTTGTCCGGGGAGGAGGGGCGCGGGCCCGGTACGGCTCCGCCCGTGTCCGTGTCCGTGTCCGTGGCCGCGTCGCGGGCCGGGGTGGTCATCGGGGGCTCTGGCGGGTGGCGTGGTCGTACTCTGCCCGGCGGCGGTTGCCGCCGCCGAGGACCACGGCGGCCCCCGAGAAGATTCCCCGTCCCGGTTCCGCAGCCGGGCCCCACGCCCGCAGCCAGGGGCCCGCAGTCCGGGCCCGCAGTTCGGGCTGTGACGGGGCGTCATCCCGTCTGTGAGAGCATCGCCGGGTGCGTCGACTCACCGTCCTGGGGACCAGTGCCGCCTATCCCGAAGCGGGCCGGGCCGCCAGCGGGTTCCTCCTCGAGTACGACGGCTACCGCCTCGTTCTCGACCTCGGCTACGCCACTTTCCCCCGCCTGCTCGAGCACACCGGCGTCACCGGCCTCGACGCCGTCGTCATCACCCACGAACACCCCGACCACTGCGCCGACCTCAGCGCCCTGTGCCGGGCCCGCTACTTCGCCGCTGCCCGCCCGCCCCGCCTGCCCCTGTACTGCCCCCCCGGCGTCGTCACCCGCGTCCAGGCGATGGAACCCACCGAAGACCTCCACGACGTCTTCGACATCCGCCCCCTGCCCGCCACCGCCACCGCCTCCCACCGCCTGGGCCCGCTGCGTCTGGACACCGTGCCGCTGCCTCACCATGTCCCGCACGCGGGCGTGCGCCTGAGTGCCCCGGGTCTCACCCTCGCCTACAGCGGCGACGCGGGTCCCGGCCCGGGCCTGGCCGGCCTGGCCGCCGGCGCCGACCTGTTCGTCGCCGGTGCCACCGTGTGCGGTGACGGCCCCGGCGACCCGTACCTGCTGAGCGCCGCCCAGGCCGGGCAGTGGGCGAAACGGGCCGGCGCGGCCCGGCTCCTGCTCTTTTGGCCCGGCACCGACCGCACCGTCGCGCTCGCCGAGGCCCGCCGCGCCTTCGGAGGCGACGTCACCGCCGCCGAGGAGGACCTGCAGCTGCCCCTGTGAGCGGCCCCGGCCGTCCGCGGGACCGGCGGCGGTTTCGCAGCGTGTGGGGACGGCCGGGGCGGGTTCCGGCCCCCGGCCCGGCCCGGCCCGGCCGGTGGCGGGGCGGGCCGCCGGGCGGTGGCCCGCCCGCGTGACGCCCGGTGCGGGCATGCGGCCGGATCCGTACGCCGTCCACGCCGGAAACCGGATTGTGCACGACCCGCCCGGGGGGTGCTCCTGTGTGTTCGGTCAAGGTCCAAGGCCAGTAGGTTCGTGCGGTCAGGCGGGCCGAGCCGTAGGGGTGTGCATGAGTGATGGCCAGGTGACGATCAAGCTCACGAGTGACGAGGCACTGGTGCTGTCGCACTGGCTGGAGAAGCTCCAGATGACGGACCTCAGCCGCGTTGTCGACGATCCGGCGCTCTGGGCGCCGATCCATCGGATCGCCGGAACGCTCGACAAGGTGCCTCCTGAGCTGTTTGCGCCCGACTATGGCCAGCGGCTTGAGGCGGCTCGTCAGCGGCTTCGGCCGGAGGACTGATCGAGCGGTCCGGGCTTTTCACCCAGCCGCAGCGGGTTGGGGCTCGTAGAAGGTTCCGTCGCGGAGCATCGCGAACAGGACGTCGGCCCGGCGTCTGGCGAGGCAGAGCAGGGCCTGGGTGTGGTGCTCCCTTGGCCGATCTTCTTGTCGTAGTGGGCCCGCGATGCCGGGTCGCCGAGTGCGGCGAACGCGGAGAGGGAGAAGGCCCGTTTGAGCTGCTTGTTTCCCCGCCTGGAGGGCTGTTCGCCGCGGATCGAGGAGTCCGAGCTCCGGGTGGCCGGGGCGAGGCCGGCGTAGAGGTCGGCGATCCGCCGCATCGTCAGCCCGGCAGACGGGCGAGCGGGCAGCCCGTGTCCCGGGCGACCGCCAGAGGCAAGGCGCCGATGGAGGACGGCTGGTCGACCACGACCAGCACCGTTCCGTGCTTGGCCTGGAGTTTCGCGAACAGCTCTCGGAGTTTGGGTTCGGTGTTGGGCAGGCGCTTGTCGAAACACCTTCTTCCCGCCCGGTGTGACGGCGGTGGCGTGATGTTCGCCCTCGCCGACGTCCAGGCCGAGCAAGACGTCGATGTTGCTGGTGTCGATCACGTGCAGGCTCCTCCATCCCGCTTTCGTCCGGCCTTGCCTTGGCACCGAGCTGCCACATCCACGGTACGGAGAGCTCTTCCGGCTCGGGTGAAGCCGGTGCTCAAGCCCCTCATCAGCGGTCCGTCGATGCACGAAATAGGTAACGGGGGGGCGGGCGGTAGGAGAGGGGGTGGGGCATGGCGACGCGGCAGAGCACACCGGCGGGAACGAAGGCGGCGTGAACGAAGGCGGCGGGAACGGGGGCGGGGGCGGCCCGGTGGCCGAAAGCCGGACCGTGAGCGACGCCGCCGACGGCGCGGTCCCGGAAGCCGTGGCGATCAAGGATGCCGTACGACCGGGACGCTACCGGGACGCCCTCGACCGTCAAGGGGCGCCGCCGCGCGGACCTCGCCGGCGGGCAGGCCCGGCCGTCGGGCACCACGTCGAACGCCGGCGCGCGGGTGCCTGTTCCGGTCGCGGGAGGGCCGGGGCCGGTAGGCGGGGGCGGTCAGGCGTAGTGGTCGAACAGGGCTTGCAGGTAGTCCTCCAGACGGGCAATCAGGACGTCCGGGGTCAGGTCGGTGCGGCCCAGTTCGCGCCAGGGGACGGCGACTTTCTCCGCGTCCGGGGCGAAGGCGAGGGCGTCCAGCAGCCGCCAGTACAGGTGGTCGCCGCCCTCGGCGAGGGGGCGGCCGCCGGCGTCGCGGTAGCGCTCGGCGAAGGCCAGGCCGGCCGCGGGGCCGTGGAGCAGGGCCAGCGCGGTGGAGCAGTGGGCGACGTCCAGGTCGGCCGGGCCCCAGGACGTCTCCACCCAGTCGACCACCCCGCTGACCGCCAGCTGCTCCCCGGCGCCGGTGAACAGCACGTTGCCGGGGTGGAAGTCGCGGTGCAGGAAGCACGGGCGGTGCGCGGGCGCCTCGCGGCGGATCGCCTCCACCGCCCGCGCCCACAGCGCGGGGCGCCGCGTGTGCCCGGGGACGCGGACGAGGTCGGGGGCCGTCCACGCCTGCCAGACGCGCGGGCGCCGCTGCTCACCGACCTCGACGGCGTGGACGGCGGCGAGCTGGGCGGCCAGCAGGTCCGCGCGCCGGCCGGTGTCCGCGTCCTGGGCCAGGCGCACACCGCCGGGAAGGTGCGTCATCACCAGCGACGGGTGGTCGCAGGCCGCGCCGTGCTCGTCGAGGGAGAACAGGCGCGCGGCCGGGACGCCGCCGTTCTCCAGCAGGCCCAGCACGCCGGCCTCGCGGGCCAGCAGGGCCGGGGCGTGGCGGCGGTAGAACGGCGTGACGAAGGAGCGCAGCACCAGCGCGTACGGCCCGTCGCCGCCCGGGCGTTCGATGTCCAGGCGACGCATCCGCGAGGTCCACCCGCCCTTGAGCGCCGTCACCTGCGCGATCCGCTCACCGGGCGCCAGTGCGCCCTGGACCCACCGCAGGGTCGCGGCCCAGCCCTGCCCGTCGTCCCCGGTCCCGGCGTTCCCGATCATGGACGGACAGCCTACGCGCCCCGCTCCGCCCGCCTCCCCGAGGGCCCCGAGAGCCCCGAGGGCCCCGACGCCACGGCCGAGGCCCACCGCCACCCGCCCACCGCCACCCGGAAGCGCCGCCCGCGGACCGGCGCCGGGAACTGGCACCCGGAACCGGCGCCCGCGATCGGCAAGAGTGTTATCACCGGCGGGAGTTGACGGACCATCGGAACCTGTCAGGAGGGTGCGGTGTCCAGGGCCTCCGCGTCGGCGGCGGCCACCACCGCCGACAACAGGCCCGGGAAACGGTCCTCCAGCTCCTCGCTGCGCAACGCGTTCATCTTGGTGGTCCCCACGTAGTACTGGCGCAGCAGTCCCGCCTCGCGCAGCACGCTGAAGTGGTGACTGGAGGTCGAACGCCCGACCGGCAAGTCGAAGGAACCGCAACTCAGATCGGCCCCCGAGTGCGCGAGCGTGCGCACCACCGACCTGCGGGCCGGATCAGCGAGCGCCTCCAGCACCCGCTGGACGCTCACGTCCTCCACACCAGGGTGCTCGATCATCCGCGCCGCCACGCGTGCCCGTCCCACACCCACCACCCCTTCCCAACACTCGACCCCCGTCCGTCCCATGGTCAAAAACCGCGCCGTGCGCGCGACTTCACGCACCGACGCTACTACGCCCGACCCATCTGCCACGCCCACCGCAACACCTCCGCAACACACCCGAGGGGCGCAAGGGGACCCGCCGGGCCGGACGGGCGGGCGGTCGCACGGGGAAGCGGACCGGGGGCGCGGGGGGCGGGACGGGGAAGGGGCGGGTGGGTGCGTGGTGGGGACGGGAGGGGCCCACCGGGCCGGGCCGGACGGGAGGACGGTCGCGCCGGGAGCCGGGCCGGGGGCGCGGGGGAGGGGCGCGTGCCGGGTGTGACCGGTGGTGGGTGCCGGGCGGTGGGTGCCGGGCGGGTGGGTGTGTGGTGGGGGCGGGGCGCCGTAGGGGGAGCGGCGTGCGCCCGGGGTGCGCCGGGCGGGGCCGGGCGGGTGGGTGCGGGAGGGGCCGGCGTTGCGTGCCCCTCTCCCCGTGCCCCTTGTCGGGGGCGCGGGGAAGGGGACAGGCGCGGGGAGAGGGGAGGGAGAGGGGGGTGGCCCCGGGGTCAGGCGGCGCGGGCCGGGGTGGGGGCGGGGCGGGGCAGGCGGGTGAGGGCGAGGGGTTCGAAGATGCCCATCAGGACCGGGTCCACCGGCCGTACCGCCGACGGGGCGGGGGGCGCGGGGGTGGGGGTGCGCAGCAGGGCGAGGTAGAGCTCCTGGGTCTCGGCGGCCGGGTCGATGCCCAGTTCCTCGGCCAGGACCTGGCGCAGCTGCTGGTAGCAGCGCAGGGCCTCGGCGCGGTTGCCGGAGGCGGCGAGGGCTTCCATGCGGCAGCGGTAGGCGCTTTCGCGGAACGGGGCGCGGCGCACCGCCTCGTCGGCCCAGCGCAGCGCGTGGTGTTCCTCGCCGAGGGCGGAGGCGGCCAGGCTCGCGGTCTCCAGCGCGCTGATGCGCAGTTCCTCGACGTGTTCGCGTACCCCTTGCGCCCAGTCGCCCTCGTGGTCGGGCAGGAACGAGCCGCGCAGGTTGGCCAGCGCGCCGGCGGCCAGTTGCTGGGCCACCGCGTGGCTGCGCGCCGCCAGGGCCTCGCCGGCTTCGCCGACGGCGCAGGCGGCGGCTTCCAGGTCCACCGCCGCGTCGGCCGGCAGGCGCAGCACGTAGCGCCCGCCCTGGGCGATCAGCGGGGTGGCGCCGGGCCCCTGGCCGGGGTCGGTGACGAAGGCCCGTACCCGGCTGACCACGCTGCGCAGGGCCGAGGCCCAGGTGTCGGGCAGGCCGTCGGGCCAGATGGTGTCGGCCAGCTGGTCGCGGCTGGTGCCGCCGGAGCGCTCCAGGACCAGGCGGGCGAACGCCACCTGGGCCTGGGCGCTGGACAGGTGCTGCGGGGCACCGTTCTCGTGCTCGATCGCGACCAGGCCGGTGAGGCGGATCAGCATCGCCGCGCCCCCGATCTGCCGGACGGACTGTCTTCCCTGAAGCCGTTCAACGTAGCTCCAACCCCCTTGAGGCAAAGCGGAAGTGACGGCCCGTGCCGGGCTGTCGGCATGGGAAAGCGGGAAACCCGGAACGGGACGGATGCGCCGCCGACCAGCCGTTCGGTTTCGGCGGATTTTGACCATACATTCGGCGCGAGGCGCGGTGTCAACACCGGCCGCGAAAACATACCCGCCGGCCGGTCGATGCGTCGTGGACGCAATGTTTCCGCACGTCAGATGGTTTCCGCAGGCCAAAGAAGCGGCTATTGCGGACGCCTTGCGCATCCTGCCGTAGAAATGTAGCCATCCTTGAGCAGCCCGCGTGAAGGCTTCGAGAAATCCCGCCCGCAGCCACCGTGAAACGCCCCGCCGGGAAACCTCCGGAAACGAACCGGACGGAAACCGGAAACAAGCCGGAACGCCACCCGGAACGCCGCCGAAGAACCGCCCGCGAAAACCCGCGAAAACCCGCGATGCCCGCGAAGCCGTGAGACCCGCGAGACCTGTGAGACCCGTGTAGCCGTGAGACCTGTGAAAGCCCCCGAAGCCGTGACGCCGTGAAGGAGAAACGCCCGTGAACGCCACCGGAGCATGGGACCGCCTGGAGCCGAAGCTCGCCGCAACGAATGCCCGGGTGGCCGCACTGGAGTCCGACCCCTCCCGGCGCAACAGCTTCGTCGCCTACACCATGGAACGCGACAGCGCCTACTGCGACCTCGACGGCGAGCGCCTGCTCATGATGTCCGGCTACAGCTACCTCGGCCTGGCCGGCGACGAGCGCGTGGTCGCCGCCGCCAAGGCCGCCGTCGACGTCTACGGCACCGGCAACCACGGCGTGCGCGCCCTGGCCGGCACCATCCCGCTGCACGAGGAACTGGAAGCCGAGGTCGCCAGCTACGCCCACCGCGAGCGCGCCCTGGTCTTCGGCTCCGGCTACGCCGCCAACGTCGGCACCGTGGGCGCCCTGGTCGGCCAGGGCGACACCGTCCTGATCGACAAGTACGACCACGCCTCCATCGTCGACGGCTGCCGCCTGTCCGGGGCCACCGTGACCCGTTTCCGCCACAACGACGTCGACCACCTCGAGCGCCGCCTCAAGGCCGCCGCCCCCACCGGGGTGCGCCTGGTCATCGTCGACAGCGTCTACTCCATGGACGGCGACATCGCCCCGCTGCCCGAACTGCGCGAGGTCTGCGACCGCTATGACGCCCTGCTCATGGTCGACGAGGCCCACGCCCTCGGCGTCATCGGCGCCACCGGCGGCGGCATCGAGGAACACTTCGGCCACCAGGTGCGCGTCGACGTCAAACTCGGCACCCTCTCCAAGGCCATCCCCTCCATGGGCGGCTGGGTCGCCGGCAGCCACGACCTCATCGGCCACCTGCGCTACGCCGCCCGCCCGTTCCTGTTCTCCGCCGCCCTGGGCCCCGCCCAGACCGGCGCGGCCCTGGAGTCCCTGCGGATCCTGCGCCGCGAACCCGAACGCGTCACCCACACCCAGGTCCAGGCCCAGCGCCTGCGCGAGCGCCTGAACGCGGCCGGCATCTCCACCATGGACTCCACCACCGCCGTGCTGCCCGTCATCGCCGGCACCGACGACGCCGCCTACGACTACGCCACCGCCTGCCGCAAGGCCGGCGTCATCGGCCTGCCCGTCGTCACCCCCGCCGTGCCCAACGACCTGGCCCGGCTGCGCATCGCGGTCACCGCCCGCCACACCGCGGCCGACATCGACTTCGCCGCCGACGCGTTCCTGAGCGCCGCCGCCCAGACCGGCCTGATCTGACCACCCGCCACCACCCGGCCTGGACAGGAGAGGAAGCCATGGCCCCGCCCGCCCGCCCGCCGATCGCCGTCACCGGCCTCGGCGTGGTCAGCCCCGCCGGCCACACCGTCCGGGAGTTCTGGCGAACCGTCGCCTCCGGGCGCTCCACCGCCACCGCCCTGGACGACCCGGCCCTGGCCCGCCACAAGGTGCGCCTGGGCTGCCGCGTCACCGGCCTGCCCGCCGCCGGCCCGGTGCCGGCCAAGGACGCCCGCCGCCTCGACCCGTTCGCCCACTACGGCACCCTGGCCGCGCTGGCCGCCCACCGCGACGCCGGAAGCCCCGAACCGCAACCGGGACGCAGCGCGATCGTGGTCGGCAACGCGGTGGGCGGACGCACCACCAGCGACCGCGAATCCGCCCTGTACACCGGGCACGGGCCGCTGCGGGTCTCCCCGCTGATGCCGCTGGTCACCATGCCCAACGCGGCCGCCGCGCAGATCGCGATGCGCCTTTCCTGGAGCGGACCGGCGCTGACGATCGCCACGACCTGCGCCTCCAGCGCGGACGCGATCGGCCACGCCGCGCTGCTGCTGGAGAGCGGACGCGCCGACGTCGTCCTCGCCGGCGGCTGCGAGGCCACCCTCACCCCGGTCACCCTCGCCGCGTTCGGCAACCTCGGCGCGCACTCCCTGCGCAACGACGACCCCGCCCGCGCCTCCCGCCCCTTCGACACCGAACGCGACGGCTTCGTGATGGGCGAAGGCGCCGGCTTCCTCGTCCTGGAACGCCTCGCCGACGCGAACGCCCGCGGCGCCCGCCCCCACGCGCTGCTCGCCGGCTACGGCTCCACCTCGGACGCCTACCACCTGTCCAACCCGCGCCCCGACGGCGCCGGCGCCGTGGCGGCGATGCGCGCCGCCCTGGCCGACGCCGGCCTCACCCCCGCCGACATCGCCCACGTGAACGCCCACGGCACCTCCACCGTGCACAACGACCGCGCCGAAGCCGCCGCCCTGCGCACCGTGTTCGGCCCCCACGGCGTGCCGGTCACCTCCACCAAGGGCGCCATCGGCCACCTGATCGGCGCCGCCGGCGCCGTCGAGTTGATCGCCGCCATCGAGGCCATGAACACCCGCACCGTTCCTCCCACCGCCAACCACGAGAAGACCGAAGAGGGCCTGGACCTCGACGTCGTCCACACCGCCGCGCGCCCCATCCGACTGGGCCCGGTGCTGTCCAACTCGTTCGGCTTCGGCGGCCACAACGCGACCCTGGTGGTGACCCCGCTATGACCACGACCTCCCCGCCCCTGCGGCGCACCCGGCTGACCGTCACCGCACGGGACCTGGACGCCTACCGCGCCGCGGCCCGCACCGGCCTCACCGCCGCGGACCGTGCCGGGGCGTGCCCCGCGCACCCCTTCGTCGCCGCCCATGCCCTGGCCCAGCACACCGTCACCGCCCTGACCGCCGGCGACCCCGGCTTCACCGGCGTGGTCCACCTCGCCCAGGACATCCACACCCACACCCCCCTCACCCCCGGCGGCCTCGACATCGCCGTCGAGGTGAGCGCGGTGCGCCGCGAGGCCCGCGGTACCCGCCTGGCCCTGACCACCCGCCTCACCCGGGCGGACACCGGCACCCCGGTCGCCGACCTCGCCACCTCCGCCCTCCTGCTCGGCGCCACCCGCACCGAGCCGTACGGCACCCTCGCCCCCGCCGCCCACCCCGGCACCACCCCCGACGGCGCACCGCTCACCCTCACCCGCACCCTGACGGCCGCCGACACCGCCGCCTACGCGGCCGCCTCCGGCGACTTCAACCCGATCCACCTCGACGACACCGCCGCCCGCACGGCCGGCTTCCCCGGCATCATCACCCACGGCATGCACCTGGTCGCACTCGCCGCCGAGGAGATCACCGATCGCCACGCCGGCGCCGACCCCGCCCGCGTCACCGCCCTCGGCGCCCGCTTCGCCGCCCCCACCCGCCCCGGTACCGCACTGCGCCTGACCCTGCAGCCCTACGACGGCGCCACGGTGGTGCGGTTCACGATCGCCACCGACGCGGGGACCGCCGTCAAGGCCGGCTGGGCGCGGATCGCCCCGGCGGGGGAGTGAACCCGATGACCGCCCACATCGCCGGGACCGCCCACATCGCCGGGACCGCCCACATCGCCGGGACCGCCCACATCGCCGGGACCGCCCACATCGCCGGGACCGCCCCCACCGCCGGGACCGCCCACACTGCCGGGACCGCCCACACTGCCGGGACCGCCCACACTGCCGGGACCGCCCACACTGCCGGGACCGCCCACAACCCCGGGACCGCCCACGCCGCCGGGACCGCCCACACTGCCGGGACCGCCCACACCGCCGGGACCCCCCAGGCTGCCCCGGCGCCGCTGCCGCTGCCCGACGCGTTCACCGCCCACGCCCGGGCCCGCCCCCACGCGCCCGCCCTGCTCTGGCACGACCAGGCCACCAGCTACGGCGAACTCGCCGCCCTCGCCGAGGCCGAGCGCCGGCGCCTGAGCGCCCTGCGGCTGGCGCCGGGGGAGCCGGTGGGCCTGCTCGCCGTCAAGTCGCCCGCGGCGATCGCCCTGGTCCTGGCCTGTCTGATGGAACGCCGCCCCTTCCTGCTGCCCTCCCCGCAGCTCGCCCCCGCGCTGCTGGCCGCCCTCTTCGCCCAGGCCGGCGCCCGCCGCCTGCTCGCCCCCCTCGGCCAGGACACCCCCGCCCTGCCCGTCCTGGCCCAGGTCGCACCCGTGCCCACCCTCGCGGCCGGCACCTCCTTCATGCTCACCACCTCCGGCTCCACCGACCTGCCCAAGATCGTCCCCCTCGCGCAGAGCGCCGTCGACCGCTTCACCGCCTGGGCCCACGACACCTTCGACCTCGGCCCCGGCCGTACCGTCGCCAACTACGCGCCGCTGAACTTCGACCTCGCCCTGCTCGACGTGTGGGCCACCCTCGCCGCCGGCGGCACCTGCCTGCTCATCGACCCCGCCCACGCCCTCAGCGGCCGCCACCTGCTCACCCAGCTGACCCGCCACCGCCCGCACGTCCTGCAGGCCGTCCCCCTGGCCTACGCCCTGCTCGTCCAGGCCGCCGGCCAGGCCGCCGGCCACGCCCCCGGGCAGGGCGCCGGGCAGGGCGCCGGGCAGGGCGCGGGCGCCACGGTGCTGGACAGCGTCGAGCACGCCGTGTTCACCGGCGACGCCATCGACGCCCGCACCCTCGCCGCCCTGCCCGCCCTGCTCCCGGGCGCCGGCCTCTACAACATCTACGGCTGCACCGAGACCAACGACAGCTTCTGGCACCGCCTGGACCGCCTGGACGCCGCCGCCGCCCTGCCCGTGCCCATCGGATCCCCGCTGCCCGGGGTCCGCACCCTCATCGCCGCCCCCGACGGCACCCCCGTCAACGGCGCGGGCAGCGGCGAACTGTACGTCTCCACCCCCTTCCAGGCGGCCGGCTACCTGGACCGCTCCCGCGACACGGGCCGCTTCACCACCCAGCCCGAAGGCGCCGGCCCCGGACGGCGGTGGTTCCGCACCGGGGACCTCGTCACCCGCGACGACCAGGGCCGCGTCCACCTCACCGGCCGCGCCGACTTCCAGGTCAAGGTCCGCGGCGTCGCCGTCAACACCGCCGAGGTCGAACGCGTCCTGCTCACCCACCCCGAGGTCCTGGAAGCCGCCGTCGCCGCCGCCCCCGACCCGCTGACCGGCAAACGCCTGCACGCCGCCGTCCAGCGCACCCCCGGCTCCGCCCTCAACACCCTCACCCTGCGCGAACACCTGGCCCGCAACCTGCCACGCGCCGCCGTCCCCGAGAAACTCGCCATCCACGACGAGCCCCTCGCCAAGACCTCCACCGGCAAGGTCGACCGCAAAGCCGTCCTGCCCACCACCTGACCACCACCCCTGTCCCATTTCCGTTACCACGCAAGGGAGTTGCCACCATGAGCAACATCGACCGGATCAAGCGGTTCCTGATCGAGGAATTCCTGCCCGACGTCACCCCCGACCAGCTCGCCGACGACCACGACCTGCTCTCCGACGGCGTCATCGACAGCCTCGGCGTCCTCAAACTCATCGCCTGGGTCGAAGACCACTTCGCCCTGCCCGTCGACGACACCGACCTGGACCCCAACAACTTCCGCTCCGTCACCGCCATCGACGCCTTCATCACCCAGCGCCGCACCGCGGCCACCGCCACGGCCGGCCGCTGACCCATGCACCCGGCCCTCACCGCACTCCTCGCCGGCCGCCCCGTCCCCCTGGACGCCTGGCGCTCGTGGTGGGACCAGCTGGAACACCGCACCCTGGGCCCGGCCCGCGACAGCGACCGGGCCCAGGCGGCGGCCCTGCTGGCCAGCCTCACCACCCGCCTGCCCGACCCGGCCACCCTCACCGCCCTCACCACCTCCCTCACCGAACGCGCCCCCCACCCCGGCCCCACCCACCCCGCCAGCGTCAACATCGTCGGCACCGGCGGCGGCCCCGCCACCTTCAACCTCTCCACCGCCGCCGCCCTCACCGCCGCCGCCATGGGCATCCCCGTCGTCAAAACCGGCTCCCGCGCTTACACCAGCGCCACCGGCTCCGTCGACCTCCTCGAACGCCTCGGCATCACCCTCACCTCCAGCCACACCGCCACCGCCGACCACCTCGCCCACCACGGCATCGCCTTCGCCGGCCCCCACGTCTACCCGCCCGCCCTCACCCGCCTCGCCCGCACCCTCTACCCCCTCACCCTCAAACCCTTCGGCCACGCCCTCAACACCCTCGGCCCCCTCATCGCCACCGTCCCCGTCACCGCCCAGCTCACCGGTGCCGGCGTCACCGCCCCCCTCGACACGCTGCGCCACCTCGCCGGCCACGTCACCGGCCGCACCCTGTGGCTGGCCCACAACAACGCCGGCGCCGACGAACTCCTGCCCTTCGCCGACAACACCCTCCACACCCCCGACGGCGCCATCCACCTGCCCGCCGGCTCCGTCGCCCCCGCCACCGGCACCCTCGCCGACCTCGCACCCCACCCCGACGACCTCACCGGCCACTTCCTGCGCGCCCTCGCCGCCCAGGCCGGCCCCACCGCGACCCACACGATCGCCCTCAACGCCGCCGCCCTCGCCCTCGCCTCCGGCCGCCACACCCACTGGGCCACCGCGTACACCGCCGCCCTGGACGCCCTCGCCGACGGCGCCCCCCGCGCCCTGGCCGAACGCCTGCGCGCCCGCCCCGGAACCCGCCCCGGAACCCCACCCGGCGCCGCCTCCGGCGCCCGCCGCCAGGAGGCAGCCGGTGTCTGAACCCCCCTTCCCCCCAGGACCCCTCCCCCCAGGACCCGTCCCCCCAGAACCCCTCTTCCCCCCGGGCGAGTTGGGCCTGGCCGTCTTCCTCAACGCCGGCGACCCCGCCGCCCCCCTGGCCGACCTCGCCCTCATGCTCGACACCCACGGCGTGGACGTCCTCGAACTCGCCGTCCCCTTCCCCAACTCGCCCACCGACGGCCCCGTCATCCGCCGCTCCGCCGCCCGCGCCCTCCAGGCCGGCACCACCCTGGACACCGTCCTGGCCGAACTCGCCGACCTCACCCCGCGGTTGACCCGCCTCAAGGTCGCCCTGCTCGCCGACTGGAGCCACAGCCTGCGCCACCGCGACCCCGCCACCACCACCTCGGCCATCGCCCAGGCCGGAGCCCGCGCCCTGCTCGTCCACGCCCTGCCCCCACGCGTGCGCCCCGCCTGGCAGCACGCGATGCGCGCAACCGGCCTGCCCCAGGTCACCACCTGCTACCCCGCCTCCACCCCCCAGGTCCTCGCCGACGCCGCCCACGGCGCCACCGGCGCCTACGTCTACCTCGTCGCCCACTACGGCCGCTCCGGCACCACCCCCGCCACCGGCCACCACACGCTCGCCGACACCGTCACCGCGCTGCGCCGCGCCGCCCCCGACACCGCCGTCGCCGTCGGCTTCGGCGTCAAGACCGCCGCCGACCTGGCCGCCGTCGCCGACAGCGGCGCGGATGCGGCGATCGTCGGCTCCGCCGCCGCCGCCCGCCTGGAGCACGCCCACACCCACGGCCTCGACGCCGTGAGGGAGTTGGGCGCCTTCCTCACCGACCTCCGCCCCACCCGTCCCCCACACCCGGACGCACCCGGCGGACGCACCACCAGCACCGGCACCACCACCGGCACCACCACTGGCGCCACCACTGGCACCACCACCGGTACCGCCCTCACACCCGCCGGCACCACCACCCGAGAGGAACACCCCGCATGCTGATCCGCGACATCGCCGACGTGAAGACCGTCGAATGGGGCAACGGCCTGTCCCGCCGCTTCCTGGTGGCCGGCGACGGCCTCGGCTACAGCCTCACCGACACCATCGTCAACGCCGGCACCAAGTCCCGCCTCGAATACCGCAACCACCTCGAGGCCTGCTACTGCATCGCCGGCTCCGGCGAGGTCGTCGACATGGACGGCAACACCCACCCCATCACCCCCGGCCGCCTCTACGCCCTCGACGAGCACGACGCCCACTACCTGATCGCCAGCCCCCACGAGGACCTGCGCCTGGTCTGCGTCTTCTCCCCGGCCCTGCGCGGCGACGAGGTCCACCAGCTCGACGCCCACTCCTCCTCCGCCTACTAGGGCCCGCCCACAGGCCCCAGGCGAGACCTTCCGTCCGCGAGGACCTCTGTTCAGACGAGCGCCGGCGCCCGACGCCGGCCTGCCACCCCGGGCCCGGTCACGGGCCCGGGAGGAAGGCGGCAACACCGTGATCCGCTGGAACGCCGACCAGAAGGCCCTGCGCGAGGGCCTGGCCCGCTTCGGCGACGACCTGAGCGCCGGCCACATCGAAGGCGACGAACAGGCCGCCTTCTCCCACGACAAGTGGCGCCTGATCCAGAAGACCGGCATCCTCGCCCTGCCCTTCGACGAACGCTACGGCGGCCTGGGCCAATCCCTGCTCACCACCATGTACGTCCTCGAAGGCCTCGGCCACGCCTGCCGCGACGGCGGCCTCAACTTCTCCGTCACCACCTCCCTCGCCTCCACCGGCGTCCCCCTGCAGGCCTTCGGCTCACCCGCCCTCAAAGAGGCCTACCTGCCGCGCATCGCCTCCGGCGAAGCCATCGGCGCCCACGCCATCACCGAATCCGACAGCGGCTCCGACGCCATGCAGATGCGCACCCGCGCCGTGCGCGACGGCGACCACTTCGTCCTCACCGGCGCCAAGACCTTCGTCTCCAACGGCCCCGTCGCCGACGTCATCGTCGTCTACGCCCGCACCCACCCCCAGGGCGGGGCGCTCGGCGTCACCGCCTTCCTCCTCGACGCCGACACCCCCGGCCTGACCTGCGGCAACCCCATCAAGAAGATGGGCCTGCGTACCTCCCCGCTGTCCGAACTCTTCCTCGACGACGTACGCGTGCCCAAGGACCGCGTCCTGGGCCGGGTCGGCGGCGGCTTCATGGTCCTGGACCACGTCATGAAACGCGAGATCCTCTACTCCTTCATCGTCAACACCGGCGAGATGCAGCACCGCCTCGCCCGCTGCCTCGACTACGCCAAGACCCGCATGTCCTTCGGCAAGCCCATCGGCTCCTACCAGTCCGTCGCCAACAAGATCGTCGACACCAAGATCCGCCTCGAGACCGCCCGCAAATGGCTCTACGACACCGCCCAGCGCCTCGAAGCCGGCGACAACGTCACCGTCGACATGGCCATCGCCAAACTCCTCACCAGCGAATCCAACCTCGCCACCTCGCTCGCCGCCGTCCAGGTCTTCGGCGGCAACGGCTACATGTCCGAGTACGGACTGGAGAAGGACGTCCGCAACGCCGTCGCCGGCACCATCTACTCCGGCAGCAACGAGATCCAGTACAACCGCATCGCCGCCATGCTCGGACTCGGCAAATGACCGCCCCCGCCGCACCACCCGCCCCCGCAGCCCCCGCAGCCCCCGCCGCACCGGCCGTGCCGCCCGCCGCCGCCGCGCCGGCGCCCGGGCTCACGCTGCGCCCCGGCCACCTCAAGGTGTGCGGCGCCCGCACCCGCGCCGACCTCGCCCTGCTCGCCGACACCGGCCCCACCCTGGTCGGCCTGTGGCACGGCATCCCCGGCGGCCCCGCCGACCTCACCACCGACGACCTCGCCGACCTCGCCGCCACCGCCATCCGCCTGGGCCTGGAACCCGTCCTCGTCACCTTCCTCGACGACGCCGACCACCTCGCCCGCCTCGCCCGCGCCACCGGCATCCGCTGGATCCAGCTCCACGCCTACCAGAGCCCCGCCCTCGTCGCCGACCTGCGCGAACGACTGCCCTACGCCGTCCTCGTCAAAGTCCTCCACCTCGCCAGAGGACGCTGCCTCGAACGGGCCTTCACCCCCGCCTTCGAACGCGCCGGATGCGACCTGTTCCTGCTCGACACCGTCACCGACGACGGCCGCATCGGCTCCACCGGCCAGAGCCTGGACCCCCACCACATCCACGCCCTGCTGCCCCGCCTGAACACCCCCTTCCTCCTCGCCGGCGGCCTCGACACCACCAACCGCGACACCTACCGCACCGTCACCGACCACCCGCTCTACGCCGGCGCCGACATCGACACCGCCGCCCGTGACCGCACCGGCCGCCTCACCCGCGACGCCGTCACCGCCCTCACCCGCGCCTGGCACCCCCGCCTCCAGGAGGCCACCGCATGAGCCACCCCACCGGCTTCCTCGACGCCCTCCTCACCGCCGAGCGCCCCCTCATCATGGAAGTCAAACTCCGCGACCCCCACGGCACCGACCTCCTCGGCCCACGCACCGTCACCGACCTCGTCACCCGCTACGAACAGGCCGGCGCCCCCTGCCTGTCCGTCGTCACCGGCCGCTGGTTCGGCGGCACCACCCGCCTGCTGCGCGAGGTCACCGCCGCCACCACCCTGCCCGTCCTGCAAAAAGACTTCCTCACCCGCCCCGCCCAACTCGAAGCCGCCCACGCCATGGGCGCCTCCGCCGTCCTGCTCACCGCAGCCCTGCTGCCCGCCACCTCCCTACGCCGCCTCGTCACCTGCGCCCTCGGCCTGGGCCTGACCCCCTTCGTCGAGATCACCCACGACCACGAACTCGACCACCTGCCCCACACCGACCAGTGCGTCATCGCCGTCAACAACAAGGACATCCGCACCCGCGAACGCGACCCCGGCGACCTCGAGCGCAGCCTGCGCCTGCTACCCGCCGTCCGCGCCGCCGGCTGCCGCGCCCCCGTCTCCGCCTCCGCCATCACCGACCCCGACACCGCCGCCCGCCTCCTCGACGCCGGCTACGCCGCACTCCTGGTCGGCACCGCCCTGCTGCACACCGACGACATCGACACCTGGCTCACCACCCTCGACGCCGCCCGCGCCGGGGCCGCCGCATGAGCACCCACCCGCCGCGCACCCGCACCCGCTCCCTCGTCCTGGACGCCGACGGCATCCCCCTGTCCGCCCTGGTCGCCGAACCCGAACACGGCGAACCCAAAGCCGTCATCCTCGCCATCCACGGCCGCGGCATGCGCGCCGCCTACTTCGCCGGCCCCGCCCACCCCGACACCAGCCTGCTCACCCTCGCCGCCGACCTCGGCTACACCGTCCTGGCCCTCGACCGCCCCGGCCACGGCGCCTCCGCCCACCGCCTCCCGCACGGCCAGCTCATCGCCGACCAGGCCGCCACCCTCCACGCCGCCCTCACCGACTACGCCCGCGCCCACCCCACCGGCGCCGGCGTCCAACTCCTCGCCCACTCCTTCGGCGGCAAGATCGCCCTGACCCTCGCCGCCCACTGGCCCCACCACCCCCGCCTGCCCCTGCTCGGCGCCGACCTCAACGGCCTCGCCCAGCACTACACCCCCGGCGCGTGGGAGCGCCCCGACGACCTCGCCGGCGGCGGCCGCCTCAACTGGGGCCCCCTGGGCCTCTACCCGCCCGGCACCTTCCACGCCGCCCGCACCCTGCTCACCCCCGTCCCCGCCCTCGAATCCCACGAACTCGCCGACTGGCCCGCCCGCTACAGCGCCCTCGCCGCCCGCGTCCGGGTCCCGGTGCGCCTGACCCTGGCCGAACACGAGCACTGGTGGCGCCTGGATCCGGCCGCCCGCACCGCACTGACCGCCGCCTTCCCCCACGGCCTGGCCCGCCTGGTCACCGCCCACGGCGCCGGCCACAACCTCTCCCTCGGCCACGCCGCCCGCCCCTACCACCTGCGCGCCCTCGCCTTCACCGACGACTGCCGCACCCGCCCCGCCCCGGCCCCCGCCCTCGCCGCCGTCTGACCGGCCGCCGGGAACGGCCGGCGCGGCCACAAGGTTCACCCCAACGCCCGCCAACTCCCGCACAGGGAAAGAAAAACGCCTTCCCGGACACGGCCGGTCCGCACACGGACCGCCTGCGGCACCAGAAGTTGATCAAGCATCAGCCCTGCGCAAGGATGGGCACCCAAGGCCCGTGCGGACGACCGCCGGCCTTACGCCACGGCCGTCCCCTGCCCTGGCCCTGCCCTGCCCGTCCCACCCCGCCGGAGGCCTCCGTGAACAAGACCGCAACCGCGCTCGCCACCCTCGCCCTGCTCGCCACCACCGCACTGGCCGCCACCCCCGCGCAGGCCGGCGACCTCCCCCAGGTCTGCACCAGCAAACTCGGCTTCGACAACGGCAGCTTCTACTGCGGCGGCGCCTACGGCGACGGCGAGAGCCCCTGGCTGCTGCGCACCGGCGAGTGGGTGGACTTCGTGATCGGCCTCGACCACGCCGTCTGGTTCCGCACCACCCACAGCGACTGGAACTCGCTGGGCGGCTACTTCACCGGCAAGGTGACGTTCAGCAAGAAGCTCGACGACCTCGACTTCACCATCAACGCCCTGGGTTCCGACGGCGTGACGACGTGGTCCCGCGACCGCACCAAGAAGGGCTTCATCACCCCCTGGTACGTCAAGAACTGAGGCCCCTTCGGCCGGGAGGCCCCCGACCGGCGCCCGCCCGCCCGGCCCCGCCCCGGCGGGGCAGCGGGCACCCCCGCCCACCCGCACCGTCAGAAGGAGCCGTCACCTCCGATCCGTGGACCGATCGCTCTGCGCCAGACCATGGACGAGCCGCGGCTGCGCGGCGCGCGCGGGCAGCGTCCGCCCAGGACGCCCAGGGCGCCGAGGGCCCCGACGCCCCGGGTGGCGGGGCGGCGGGGCTTCGTGGGGGTCCGGCCGGCGCTCCGCGGTGACAGTGCCGTCCGTCCGTCCGTCCGTCCGTGCGGCCGGCGGTCAGGCCTTCCGGATGGAGTAGGCGACGCCGCTGCCGTAGCAGTTGCTGCTGGGGTAGTAGCTGCTGACGACCCACCCGGCGGGGAGCGGGGAGAAGGAGCACACGACGGCGGAGGTCTGTGTGGTGATCTTGAAGAGGGTGTAGGCGACGCCGGTGCCGGCGCAGTTGCCGCTGCTGTACGAGCTGGTGACGACCCACCCGGCCGGGACCGGGGTCATGGAGCACGCGCCGGCGCTGGTGTCGTTGGCCGTGTTGTGGAGGGTGTAGGCGACGCCGGTGCCGGCGCAGTTGCCGCTGCTGTACGAGCTGCTGATCACCCACCCGGTCGGGATCGGCGACATGGAGCACACGCCGACGTTGGTGTCGTTGGCCACGTTGTGGAAGCCGTAGGCGATGCCGCTGCCCGCGCAGTTGCCGGTGCTGTACGAGCTGGTCACCACCCACCCGGCCGGCTTGGGGGAGAAGGAGCAGATGGCGAGGTTGGTCTGCCCGGCCGTGTCGGTGATCGTGTACGAGACGCCGGAGCCGGGACAGCCCCAGCTGCTGTACGAACTGGTGACGACCCACCCGGCCGGGACGGGGGAGAAGGAGCAGATGGTCGTGCTGCCGGCGAGCCGCTGCGGGGCTGCCTGCGCCTGCGCGCTCGCGGCGGTCATCATGCCCAGGAGCAGCAGCACGACCGTCACCAGGTGCGAGGTGTGGGTCCGTAAGGTCTTCATGGCAGGCCTCGTATCTCTCGACAACGCTCTACGACCGGTTTTGTGCGGGCAACGTGAACGATTGGCACACGTTTCGTTCACGTCGGCTGAGATGTTGTCAGAGATCCTCCGGCGGCGCCAGAGTGCGGCGGGCGGCACTTCCGCCCCGGCCGCCGAAGGCCCCGCCGCCCCGGGCGGCGGGGGCGGCGCGAAACCCGCCGGACCGTCCCCCCGCAGAAGACGAGCAGCCCGCTCGGCGCCCGCTTCGTCCCCGTCCGCGGCATCCCCGACGTCATGGCACCCGCAGGCCGCCCGCGTCCTCGAAGCGCTCGCGGGCCGCGCGCGCCCGGGTCCCCCCGTGCGCCCTCGACGGATAGCTCTCACTGAGAGCTAAAATGAGGGTATGACCGCGACGCAGCTCGCACCGCTCGATGTCGCGCCGGCCGACGAGCTGTCCGCCCTCCTCGTCGGGATCCAGCGCATGGTCCGCCGGCGCCTGCGCGCCACGATGGAACAGCCGCGGCTGCGCGGGGCGCAGGTGGAACTGCTGCACCTGGTGACGGACAGCCCCGGACTGCGGGTCTCGGACGCCGCCGAGGAGCTGTGCCTGGCCGGGAACTCCGTGTCCACCCTGGTCAACCAGCTCGCCGCGCAGGGCCTGCTGCGCCGGGAGGTGGACCCCGCCGACCGCCGGGCCGCGCTGCTGTACGTCACGGACGCGGCCGTGGAGCGGATCGAGGCCTGGCGCCGGCGCCGGCGCGCGCTGATGGAGGAGGCCGTGGCCGGCCTGCCCGCCGACCGGCAGCAGGCCCTGGCCGAGGCGCTGCCCGCGCTGCGGCAGGTCGCGCAGGCCCTGCGCGACCTGCCGGGGGAGCAGGGGCGATGAGCGAGCAGGCGCAGGCGGTGGTGTGCCGGGGACTGGAGTACGTCTTCCGGCACGGGCACGGCAAGGGCCACGAGACCCGGGCCGTGGACGGCATCGACCTCACCGTCCGCACCGGCGAAGTGTTCGGCCTGCTCGGACCCAACGGCGCGGGCAAGACCACCACCATCCGCGCGATCACCACCCTGCTGCCCGTCGGCGCCGGCATGGTGCGCGTCTTCGGCCACGACGCCACCCGCCGCCCCATGGAGGTACGGCGCCTGCTCGGCTACGTTCCCCAGCAGCTGTCCGCCGAGTCCGGGCTGACCGGGCGGGAGAACGTCGCCCTGTTCGCCCGCGTCTTCGACGTCCCGCGCGCCGAACGCGCCGAACGCGTCGCCCAGGCACTGGCGGCCGTCGACCTCACCGAGGCCGCCGACCGGATGGCCGCCACCTACTCCGGCGGCATGGTGCGCCGCCTCGAACTCGCCCAGGCCCTGGTCAGCGCCCCGCGCCTGCTGGTGATGGACGAACCCACCATCGGCCTGGACCCGATCGCCCGCACCGGCGTGTGGGAACGCGTGGACGCCGTCCGCAAGGCCACCGGCATGACCGTCCTGGTCACCACCCACTACATGGACGAGGCCGACCGCCATTGCGACCGCATCGCCCTCATGGACCGCGGCCGCATCCGGGCACTGGGCACCCCCGCCGAACTCAAGGACCGGGTCCGCCGCGAGGACCCCGGCCCGCACACGCCGGGCCACGACGCCCCCACCCTCGACGACGTGTTCCGCCACTTCGCCGGCCGCGACCTGGCCGACGCCACGGAAGGAGACTTCGGCGATGTCCGCCGTACCCGCCGCACCGCAGGCCGCGTCGGCTGAACCCCCCGCCGCCGGCCCCGACCTCTCCCTGCTGCTGGTACCCCCGCGCGCCCGCACCGGCTGGCGCCTGGTACCCGCCCGCATCACCGCGATGTGCGCGGTCGAACTGCAGAAACTGCGCCACGACCGCACCGAGCTGTACACCCGGGCGATCCAACCCGCCCTGTGGCTGCTGGTCTTCGGCCAGACCTTCACCCGCCTCAAGGCCATCCCCACCGGCGGCATCCCCTACCTGGACTACCTCGCCCCCGGCATCATCGCCCAGTCCGCGATGTTCATCGCGATCTTCTACGGCATCATGATCATCTGGGAGCGGGACTCCGGCGTCCTCACCAAACTGCTGGTCACCCCCACCCCGCGCGCCGCCCTGGTGACCGGCAAGGCCTTCGCCGCCGGCGTCAAGGCCGTCCTGCAGGCCGTCGTCGTCGTGCTGATCGCCGCCGCCCTCGGCGTCGCCATGACCTGGAACCCGCTGCGCCTGCTGGGGGTGGTGGCGGCGGTGCTGCTCGGCTCTGCGTTCTTCTCCTGCCTGTCGATGGCGATCGCCGGGATCGTGCTCACCCGCGACCGGCTGATGGGCATCGGCCAGGCCATCACCATGCCGCTGTTCTTCGCTTCCAACGCCCTCTACCCGGTGGCCCTGATGCCGGGCTGGCTGCAGGCCGTCAGCAAGGCCAACCCGCTCAGCTACCAGGTCGACGCCCTGCGCGGCCTGCTCATCGGCACCCCCTCCCACCTGCCGCTGGACTTCGCCGTCCTCACCGCCGCCACCCTGGCGGGCATCGCCGCCGCCTCCGCGCTGCTGGGCCGCCTGGCCCGCTAGGTACGGAGGGTGCCGGGCGCGGGAAGCCGGACCACCCGACTCCCCGCACCCGGCCCCCCGCGGCCCGTCAGAGCCTGGACTGGCCGCCGTTGAGTTCGACGAAGCCGAGGGCGGCCACCAGCTCGGTCAGCGTCCACACGATGTGGCCCAGGACCGTGATCTGCCGACTCTCGCCCCGCACCCCCACCGCGTTCGCGAAGTCCGAGATCCGGCCCCACTGGTTCTCCAGGTCGGCGTTGGCGCCGCCCAGCGGGTGGTGGGTCCAGTCCCGGATGTTGGTGCGGATGTTGTCGAAGATCGGGGCGAACCGCGAGGCCTCGGAGAAGAGCTGGATCGCGATCAGCAGGGCCCGCCCGACGTTGTCGTTGTACTCCGTCGCCCGGTGGAGCGTCTGCATGGCGTTGTAGATCGTCTCGGGTTCGAGGACCAGGTTCTCCCGGTTGTTGCCGCCGGGCAGCGCGGTGTAGTTCCCGGTGTTCGGCATGATGCGCGCGTTGCGGATTTCGAGCGCGTCCTGGAACTGCTGCGTACGGCCGTCGGCGAACACGAAGTGCTGGTTGGCGACCGGGGAGTAGAAGCCGGCCACGTACAGGTTGTCCGACCACAGGTAGACGGAGGCGAGCTGGTCGTTGCCGTCCATCACCCGGACCTGGATCAGGTGCCGCTCGGTGGTGGTCTGCCGCAGCCGCGGGACGCTGGTGTCATTCCCGTAGCTGTTGCGGTGGATGAAGTCGATGACGTTCCAGTAGTTCTGGGCGTGCTGCGCACCCCGGCTGGTGATGTTCGAGACGTTCCAGTCGGTCACCTTGTAGTCGGTGGCGTGCGCCGGGGAGCCCAGCGCGGCGACCAGGCCCGCGGCCATGGCCGTCGACAGCAGCGCGGACCAGATTTTCTTCAGCAATTGCTTTCCAGTTCCTGAACGGCCGCCAGTTCTCCTCCGGCGGTGGTGTTCAGGACGCTACGGCGAACGCCTGCGCCCGGTTTTCCGTTCCGCGCACCGGCCGTGGCCGCTGCGCGTACCGGGCGGCCGCCCCGGCAGGCCGGGCGCCTACCGGGGGCGCAGGCCCTGCACGGTGAGGTCGAGCAGGCGGCGCCACGGGCCGCTGCCGGTGCGCACGGTGGCCGAGATCGCGCCGACCAGGAGGTGGACGTCGGCGACGGTGGCGTCGGCGCGGATCGTGCCTCCGCGGCGGGCGCGATCGATCAACACCGCGACGGCTTCCTCGAGTTCGGCGCGGGTACGGCCCAGCGGCGCGGAGCCGGGGGTGCCGCGCAGCGCCTCGACGGCGGCGGACAGGCCGCGGTCGCTCTCCAGGACCTCGCCGACGTGGTGCAGGTAGCCAAGGACGGGGTCGTGGCCGCCGTCGTCGGCCAGGGCGCGGGCGAAGGCGAGGATCCCCGCGAAGCGGTCCTCGGCCGCGGCCTCGACGAGGGCCTCCCGGGTGGGGAAGTGGCGGTAGACGGTCCCCATGCCGACCCCGGCCGCCCGTGCCACGTCCGGTAGTTGCACCTGGTCGCCGCGTTCGGTGAACAGCGCGCGTGCCGCGGCGAGCAGCCGGGCCCGGTTGCGGGCCACATCGGCGCGCGGGCGCCGCTCACCGCCGCCGCTGGTCCCGCCGTCGCCGTTGGTCCCGCCTTCGCCGCCGGCTTCGCTCCCGTCGGCCGATCGCGTTGACACCGTACGCGCTCCTTCCTAGCATCGAAACGGAACCGGAATCCGCTTCCGGATCAGTATAGGGGGTGGGTGCGCCATGCGCCCAGCCCGCGATGCGCCGCGCCCGGCCACACACGCGGCCCACACCCGAGGGGGAGTCAACTCCATGAACAGCGAACGATTCTTCGTCCTCCAGCCCACCGAGAACCGGCAGGTCGGCGTCCCGCTGCCGCCCGGCTTCGGCATCAAGGCCACCACCGCCGACACCGAGGGCCGGGCCGCCGTCCTGGTCAACCAGCTGGACATCGACGTCCCGCTCCACGTGCACGAGCGGATGGACGAGTTCGTCTACGTGCTCGAGGGCGCCATGGAGATCGACTACGACGGCCGCACCCACCGCCTGGAGACCGGCATGTGCGCCCTGCTGCCGCACGGCGTCCCGCACGCCATGCGCAACGCCTCCCAGCCCCCCGCCCGCTGCCTGCAGGTCTCCACCCCCGGCGGCTGGGACCAGTACCTCGCCGACGTCTTCGCCGCCGGCCCCGCCCTGCGCACCCCCGACGGCCGCATGGACCTGGCCAAGGTCAACGGGATCGGCGCGCAGTACGGCATGCGCTACGTCCCCGCGACCATGGCGATGCCCGACCGGGAAGGCCGGGAAGGCCGGGAAGACCACGAAGGCCAGGAAGGCCGGGAGGGCCGGGAAGGCCGGGAAGACTAGGAGCCCGTCTCGAACGGGCCCGGCACCCCCGGCGAAAGGCCGAAACAGGGGCGCGCGCGGAGCCGGGCGCCGACCGGCTCCGCGCGCGCGGGGGAGGGGGCGGGTCAGGCGGCGGCCCGCTGGTGGGCACGGACGCTGGTGACCAGCTGGTCACGGATCCGGGCCGGGACCTCGGGCGCGAAACGGGCCAGGTAGTGGTTCAGATGGGCCTCGTCACCGGTCAGGAACGGCAGGTCGAAGACCAGCAGCTTGCGCACCGCCAGCAGCGGCACCGGCGCGCGCAGCGGCCGGAACGACCGGTTCCACAGGCCCGGCTCCTCACACCCCGGGTGGAACTGCCCGATCATCAGGCCCTGTTCGACGAACTCGTCCTTGGCCTTGCGCTGCGCCTCGTCCAGCACGCAGGAGGCCCGGTCCAGGCCGGGCAGCACCAGCAGCACGGTCAGCAGCTCGCGGTCCGACTCCTCGCTCAGCTCGGCGAGCAACTCCTCGTAGCGGGCGCGCAGTTCACCCACCAGCGCCGGCAGGTCGCCGCCGCTGTCGCCGTCGCCGCCGTCGCTGCCGTCGGGGACGGCGATGTGGAACAGGCCGCGGCGCAGCGAGGGCTGGGTGTAGGGGCAGACGGGGCCGCTGCGGCCGAGGTCGGGGTGGGCGGTGGTGAGGAAGCGGCGGGCCCAGGCGAGGACCTCGACGGCCTCGGGGTGGGCCGCGGCCCCTCCCGCGTCGATGCGCTCGGCGCTGAACAGGCGCAGGGCGCCGGCGGTGGCGGTGGCGGGCGCGGTCACCGGGGCCCCCGCCACATCGGGGCCAGGCGGGGCCCGCCGCCGGGCAGGGCGATGGCCTCGCCGAAGCGGGTGAAGCCGTGGGTGGCGCACAGGTGGGCGCCGCCCACGGAGCTGGTCTCGGCGTAGGCGGCCTGGCCGTCGGCGTCGACCTGAGCCAGGACGGCGTTCAGCATCGCCTCGGCGGCGCCGGCGGTGCGGGCGTCGGGGCGCACCCCGACGAACGCGAGGTAGTGGTGGGGGCGGTGGCGCGGGTGGCGGCGCGTCTGCAGGTGGGTGATGGCGGCCAGGCGCCGGGCGGACTCGCCGTGGTGCCCGGCGTCGATGGCCTCGGTCAGGGCGCGGGTGGCGGCGCCGTCGGCGCGGCCCGGGTCCTCCCACACGCCCGGGGGCAGGAACAGCAGCGCCCCCAGCAGCCGCCCGTACGCGGTGTCCTCGTGGGCGACCACGACGCCGTCGTGGGCCAGGCACTGCTCCAGGTGGACGCGGAAGAAGGCGGGCAGCACCCGCGCGCGGTGGTCGGGGTCGGGGAAGGCCCAGAGCATCAGCGCGTCGTCGGCGAAGGCGTCGGCGAGCAGCCGGGCCAGGGCGGTCGCCTCGTCGGGGCGGGCCCGGCGTACGGCGGCGCGGACGGCGGGCCGCCGGGCGGTGGCGGTGGCGGTGGCGGTGGTCAACGGACACTCTCCTCGGGCGAGGCGACGGACGAGGGGGCGGGTGTGGGGGCGGGTGTGGGGGCGGACGGGCGGGCAGGCGGTTCTGCGTACGAGGGGGCGGGCGGTTCGACGGCTTCGGCGGCGGCTTCGGCGGCCAGCGCGGCGACGCGCGCGTGCAGGCGCGGCAGCCACGCCTCCGCCTCGGGCTTGATCAGCACGCTGCGCAGCACCCGGGCGCTCTCGGCGTCGGCGGTGACGTCCGGGTGGCGGCGGGTGAAGTCGGCGGCGTCCACGCGCAGCACGCTCAGGTACACGGGGTCGTGCTCGTCGGCCGTGCCCCGGCGCAGGACGCGCTCGCTCGCGGCGTCGATCGCGGACAGCGCGGGCGGGGCGGGCGGCGCGGGCGGGGCGTTCGGGGTGGGGAAGTAGGTGACGATGTCCAGCTGCGGCCGCTGGTGCAGCGTCAGTTCGCCACTGGCCTCGATCAGGTCGGCCCAGGCCAGGGCGGTGCGCCGGCCCGCGGCCAGTCCGGCGCCCAGTCCGTCCGGGGTGAGCGGCAGCAGTTGCAGGGTCAGCCACAGGGCGGCGGCCGAGGCGCCGGCGCGCGAGCACTCCAGGCTGATCTCGCCCAGGTGCAGTTCGGCGTCGGTGAAGTAGGTGTACGGGGAGTCGTGGGCGAAGTGCCGGCCGATGGCGGGGTCGGCGAACAGCACCGCGCCGCAGCCGTAGGGCTGCAGGCCGTGCTTGTGCGGGTCGACGGTCACCGAGTCGCAGCCGGCGATCGCCCGCCACGGCGCCGGGTCGATGCGAAGCTCCGCCGCCCGCGCGTCGTCGGCGGCCAGCACCGCGAAGAACCCGCCGTAGGCGGCGTCCACGTGCACCCGCGCCCCGTACCGGCGCGCCAGCGCCAGCACCTCGTGCACCGGGTCGACCGCGCCGAGCCCGGTGGTGCCGCAGGTGACGACGACCGTGCCCACCCGCCCGGTGCGCAGCAGCTCCTCCAGCGCGCCCGCGTCCATGCGCCCCTGGGCGTCGGCGGCGACCGCGTACCCGTCGACGCCCAGCACGTGGCACATCCGGCTGTGCGTGTAGTGCGCCTGCGCGCTGTAGGCGACGCCCCGGCCGGGGTGGCTCTGGCGCGCCACGTACAGCGCCTCCAGGTTGGCGATGGTGCCGCTGCTGGTCAGGTGGCCCACGTGCGCGGGCAGGCCGAACATCGCGGCGAGCTGGGCCACGCACTCGCGTTCCATGTCGTTGGTGGCCGGCCCGCCCTCGTAGGCGTGGTTGTTGGGGTTGAAGCGCATCGCCGTCAGGTAGCCGACCAGCGCCGCCGGGTGCGGGGGCTTGACCATCTGCCCGGCGTAACGCGGGTGGAAGAACGGGTAGTTGTGCTCCAGGCGCTTGGCGAAGCGCTCGAACGCGACGGCGAAGTCCGCCTCGTCCACCAGGTGCGAGGGGTGCGCGGCGAAAGGCCCGAACCGCTCCCCCCACCGTTCGGCCACCTCGGCCGCCCTCGGCAGCCAGTACCGCAGGTCCACGCTGGGGCCCTTCCCTTCGAGTCCTTCGAGTCCTCCGCGAGCCGAGTGCTGCGCGAGCCGAGTGCTCCGTGAGCCGAGTGCTCCGTGAGTGCTTGCCGAGTGCTCCGCGAGCCGAGTGCTCCGAGTGCGAGCCGAGCGTGCCGCGAGCCCACCGGGCCCGGGGCTGCCCCGCCTCGCGAGCGTTCCTCGAGTGCGTCCCGAGCCACGGTCGTGGCGCCGCGCAAGCCGCCCGCAACACCCGCAGCTCACCGCCGCCGCACCCCGAAACCACCCCCGGCCACCGCGGCGCCACGCCCGCCCGCACCGCCTTGCCGCGCACTCCCGCACCGCCCGCCCGCCCCAGCCGGACCCCAGCCGCGCGCAAGGCGGCGCTGCTGCAATCACCCCCGGACCAGGCCGCCCCGGCACCCGCCGGGCGCGCGGGGGAGCAGCATGCGGGAGGAACGCGCGATGGTGACCAGACGCAGGATGATCGGCGCCGCCCTGGCGACCGGGGGAGGGGTCCTGCTCGTGCGCACCGCGGTACGCCCGGCCGCCTCCGCCGCCCCCGCCGCGTCCGCGCAGGACGCCGCCGCCGGCCAGGACACCGCCGCCGCGCAGGCCGCGGCCGGCCACACCCACCCCGCGGGCACCGACGCCCCCGACCCGGGCCCGGACACCGGCCCCGCCCTGGCCCCGAAGTTCACCACCACGCTGCCGCTGCCCCCGGTGCTCAGCCCCGTCTCCACCGACGGCGGCGCCGACACCTACACCGTCACCATGCTCCGCTCCTTCGCCCGCATCCTGCCCGGGCACCGCACCGAGGTCCTCACCTACAACGGCGCCTTCCCCGGCCCCGTCATCCGCGCCCGCTCCGGACGGCCCGTGGTCGTGCGCCAGACCAACCTGCTGGACGACGCCGTCTCGGTCCACCTGCACGGCTCCAAGGTGCCCGTCGCCAGCGACGGCGGCCCGATGAACCTGCTCGGCGCCGGCGCCAGCCGCACCTACACCTACCCCAACGACCAGCCCCACGCGAGCCTGTGGTTCCACGACCACGCCCACCACACGGAATCCGAACACGTCTACCGGGGCCTGGCCGGCACCTACCTGCTCACCGACGCCACCGAAACCGCCCTGCCGCTGCCCGCCGGCCGCTACGACCTGCCCATCGCCCTGCGCGACGCCCGCTTCGACGCCTCCGGCCACCTCGTCTACCGCATGGACGACCCCTTCAACCGCACCACCATCCTCGCCAACGGCCGCCCCTGGCCCAAGGCCGAGGTCGCCGCCCGCCGCTACCGGCTGCGCCTGCTCAACTCCTCCAACCTGCGCTTCTTCTCCCTGCGCCTGGCCGACGGCGGCCCGATCACCCAGATCGGCTCCGACGGCGGCCTGCTGGAACGCCCCCACACCACCGACACGATCGACCTCTCACCCGGGGAGCGCGCCGACGTCGTCATCGACTTCTCCCGCTACCCCATCGGCTCCTCCGTGGTCCTCACCAACTCCATGCCGCCGGGCCCCGCCGAACACGTCGGCCAGGTCATGCGCTTCGACATCGTGCGCTCCGCCCCCGACCCCAGCAGCGTCCCCGACCGGCTGCGCACCCTGCCCGCCCTCGGCGCGGCGGCCCGCGAACGCACCGTCGTGCTCAAGGTCGACGAGACCCCGGGCGCCGCGCGCGGCCTGATCGACGGCAAGGTGTACGACCCGGCGCGCGTGGACGCGGCGGTGGCCTTCGGCACCTCGGAGATCTGGACCGTCGTCAACGCCAACACCGACGTCCCGCACAACTTCCACCTGCACCTGGTGCAGTTCCGCGTCCTCGAGCGCAACGGCACGGCACCCGGCCCCGAAGAGGCCGGCCTCAAGGACACCGTGCGCCTGCTGCCCGGCGAGAGCGTGCGCCTGCACGCCACCTTCGACTCCTACCGCGGCCGCTACCCGTACCACTGCCACCTGCTGGACCACTCGGCGATGGGGATGATGGCGCAGATGGAGATCAGCTGACGCACACCGGCTGACACACACCCGGCTGACGCACACCGGCCCGCCGTACCGCCCGGGCCCCGGGCCCCGGGCGGTACGGCGGGCCGGATCGACGGCCCGTCAGGACGCGTGGATGCCCTGCCCGGGGGCCAGGATCCCCGCCGGGTCGAAACGGCGCTTGGCCCGCACCACCCGCTCCCACAGCCCCCCGTAGTGACGCCGCCAGTCCGCCCCCGTCATCCCCGGCACCGCCCCGATCAGGTACCGCTTGCCGCCCAGCTCGACCGCCCGGTCGTACAGCCGCCGGTTGCGCTCCAGCATCGCCGCCGTGTCCGCCCCCGGCCCCGGGAACGCCAGCAGGTCGAAGTGCCAGCCCACCGCCTCCTGCGGCAGCACCGCCAGCGGCGCCCGCACCCGCTCCCGCGCGTACGGGTAGAACAGCAGCAGCCCCGCCCCCAGATCCGCCGCCGTCAGCACCTCGGCCGCCTCCGCCATGAACACCCGCGCCGTCGACGCGGGCAGGAACACGCTCAGCCACGGCTTCGCCAGCCCCCACAGCCCCGCCGCCCGCAGGTACCCCGCGAACGCGTCCACCCGGAACGCGTACTCGCGCCAGCCCTGCTCCACCACCGACACCCCGCCCGCCGCCGGCGACAGCCCCGCCAGCAGCGCCTCCCGGTCCACCGCCTGCCCCGCGTCCGCGAACGCCACCAGCTCCGCCTTGTACCGCCACCGCGACCCGTCCGCGCTGCGCTCCACGTCGCCGACCTGCAGGTCGAACCGGCCCTGGGCCAGCACCTTCTCCTGGTCGGCCAGGTAGGTGTCCAGGTCGTCGTAGAACAGCTGGAACACGTGGGCGCGCTCGCGCACCGGCACCAGCGCCAGCGTCGCCCGCACGATGATCCCGGCCTGCCCGCCGCCGGCCAGCACCGCCTCGAACAGTTCCCGCTCGCGCGCGGGCGACGCCGTCACCAGCTCCCCGGTGCCGGTCACCACCTCCACCTCCAGCACCCGGTCCGCCTGCAGGCCGTAGCGCTGCACCGCGCCGCCGATCCCGCCCACGCTCAGCGTCCCGCCCACCGACAGGTGCAGATAGTCCGTCAGGCACGGCGGCACCCAGCCCTGCGCCAGCCCCGCCTCGACCACCTGCGCCCAGGTCGCCCCGGCCTCCACCACCGCACGCCCCGGCCGCACCGAGACGACCTTCGACAGGCCGCGCGCGTCGATCGCGATCCCGCCGCGGGGGTTGGCCTGCCCGTAGCTGGAGTGCGACTCCAGCCCCGCCTCGCCGACCTGCGCCACGTCCCCGCTCTGCCCGTTGACCGCCACCGGGATCCGGTGCCGGGCGGCGAACGCCACCACCCGCTGCACATCGCGCACCGAGCCGGGCCGCAGCACCGCCCGCGGCGCCGCGGACACCAGGTGCCCGAAATCGGAGGAGAACCGCTCCAGATCCGCCCCCTGCAGCGTCACCACCCCGTCCAGGGCGGGAAGTCGCGCGACACCGGCACCCGGCTCGGCGGCCCACGCCCGCGCCGAGGTGTCCCAGCCGACGACGGCGCCGCCCGCACCCGCGGCGGCACCGGCGAGAAGCGCACGCCGCGACAGCCCTGACCTGCTCATATAAGAATCTCTCCGATCAGTCGTCACAAAGGGATTGTCGTACCGCAACCATCCCGCGGCCACCTACCGCCCCGCACGCCCCGCCTGCTGCTCCGTCAGCCGAAGGTCCGTCACCGTGTGCTCCCACATCCGCACCTGGTACGCCGGCGCGCCGGCCGGGATGCTCGCCGCCGCCGCCCGGGCCTGCGCCAGCAGCGCCTCCCGCGCCTCGGGCAGGTGCGCCACCCGCGGGCCCTCGGCCGCCTCCCGCAGCACCAGGGCCAGCTTGAAGGCGTACACGTGCGGGCTCACCGCGAACAGCGTCCGGTACACCCACAGCCCCTCCTCGCCGTGCAGCACCCGCTCGTTGTGGCTCAGCAGCCGCACGCGCGCCTTCAGCACCAGGTCCCCGTGCACGTTCGTCCCGCTCATGGGTCTGTCCCCCTTCGTCGCTTCGCTCGCTCCCCGCCCCCTCCTCACGCGGCCCGCGGGCACGACGGCGCCACGCACCGGGCGCCCGCAGCGGGGCGACGGCACGTCAGGCCGTGGAGAGGGGGAGGGGATGTCGCACGAGTCTGCGGGCCGCGCCCACCGCGCGGCAAGACGAAAACGGGGTGCGCTGCGTCCTACCGAAACCTTGCCTGACCTGGCAGGATTGGGGTCGGCACCCTCCCGGGGCCCGGGGAAGGGGCCGCCGGCGGGAAGCCCTGGCGGCGGCCGGACTAGCCTGGGCGCATGTTCATTCTCGAGCTGAGCTACACCGCACCGCTGGAGCAGATCGACGCCGCGCTGGCGCAGCACGTCGCGTGGCTGGAGGCGCACTACGCGGCGGGCACCTTCCTCGCCTCGGGGCGCAAGGTGCCGCGCGAGGGCGGGATCATCCTGGCGGTGGGGGAGGACCGGGCCGCGATCGAGGCGCTGGTGGCCACCGACCCGTTCGTGGTCGCCGGGCTGACCGCGTACACGGTGACGGAGTTCCTCGCCACCACCACCGCGCCCGTCCTGGACGACTACCGCCAGCAGCTGCCCGGCTGATCCCGCGGGAAAGAGTTGTGCCGCCGTGCCCCGGACCGCCTGCCGCGGTTCGGGGCACCGTCGCGTTCTGGCTACGATCGGTGAGCACGGGCAAGGACGGGTACGGCACACAAGTCGCAAATCGGCGGGAGTAGACGGATGGCACACGCACGGGCCGGGCAGCCGGCGCAGCCCGGTGACCTGGTGGACGTGGCGCGGCTGGTGACGGCGTACTACGCGCTGCACCCGGATCCGCAGGAGCCCGGGCAGCGGGTGGCGTTCGGGACCTCGGGGCACCGGGGCTCGTCGCTGGACGCGGCGTTCAACGAGGACCACATCGCCGCGACCACGCAGGCGATCTGCGAGTACCGCGCCGAACAGGGCGTCGGCGGGCCGCTGTTCCTGGGCGCGGACACCCACGCCCTCTCGGAGCCGGCCAAGGTCACCGCCCTGGAGGTGCTGGCCGCCAACGGCGTGCACGTGCTGATCGACGCCGCCGACGGCTACACCCCCACCCCGGCGGTCTCCCACGCGATCCTCGCCCACAACCGGCGCAGCCCCCGCGCGCTGGCCGACGGCATCGTGGTCACCCCCTCGCACAACCCGCCGCGCGACGGCGGCTTCAAGTACAACCCGCCCAGCGGGGGCCCGGCCGGATCCGAGGCCACCGGGCGGATCCAGGACCGCGCCAACGAGCTGATCCGCGAGGGCCTGCGCGGGGTGAGGAAGGTCCCCTACGCGCGGGCCCTGAACGCGGCCACCACCGCCCGCCACGACTACCTGGGCGCCTACGTCCAGGACCTGCCCTCCGTCCTGGACCTGGACGCGGTGCGGGCGGCGGGCCTGCGCATCGGCGCGGACCCGCTGGGCGGCGCGTCGGTGGCCTACTGGGCGCGCATCGCCGAGACCCACCGCCTGGACCTGACCGTCGTCAACCCGCTCACCGACCCGACCTGGCGGTTCATGACCCTGGACTGGGACGGCAAGATCCGCATGGACTGCTCCTCGCCGTCCGCGATGGCCTCCCTCATCACCCGCCGCGACCAGTACGCCATCGCCACCGGCAACGACGCCGACGCCGACCGGCACGGCATCGTCACCCCCGACGGCGGCCTGATGAACCCCAACCACTACCTCGCGGTGGCCGTCGACTACCTCTACCGCCACCGCGCCGACTGGCCCGCCGACGCCGGCATCGGCAAGACCCTGGTCTCCTCCTCGATGCTCGACCGCGTCGCCGCCGACCTCGGCCGCACCCTGGTCGAAGTCCCGGTCGGCTTCAAGTGGTTCGTCGACGGCCTGCTGGAGGGCTCGATCGGCTTCGGCGGCGAGGAGAGCGCCGGCGCCTCCTTCCTGCGCCGCGACGGCGGGGTGTGGACCACCGACAAGGACGGCATCCTGCTGGCCCTGCTCGCCTCCGAGATCACCGCCGTCACCGGCACCACCCCCAGCGCCCGCTACCGCGAACTGACCAAGCGCCACGGCGCCCCCGCCTACGCCCGCGTCGACGCCCCCGCCGACCGCGAGCAGAAGGCCCGCCTGGCCCGCCTGTCCCCCGAACGGGTCGGCGCCGGCGAACTCGCCGGGGAGAAGATCACCGCCGTCCTCGCCAACGCCCCCGGCAACGGCGCCGCCATCGGCGGCATCAAGGTCTGCACCGACAACGCCTGGTTCGCCGCCCGCCCCTCCGGCACCGAGGACGTCTACAAGATCTACGCCGAGTCCTTCCACGGCCCCGACCACCTCGCCCGGGTCCAGGACGAGGCCCGCGCCCTGGTCGGCGAGGTCCTCGGGAACTGAACCCGCCCCAGCCCCGGGCCGGCCGACACCGGCCCGGGGCACCGCACGACCGCCCGGCACCGCACCCGGCCGCTCAGCCGTACCCGGCCGCTCAGGGCCGTACCGGCACCGCCGCCACCACGGGCCCGGCCCGGCGCTCGTCGCGCGTGGTCGCCGCCGCCACCGCGCACGCCGCCACCGCCAGCACCGCCGCCGCCAGCGGGAACCACCGCCCGCCCAGCACCGCGACCGCCGCCGACCCCACCGCACCCCCGGCCGCCGTCCCCAGGTACAGCGCACTGCTGTTCAGCGAGATCAGCAGCGGCGCGCTCGCCGGATCGATCGACGCCAACCGGTGCGGCAGCGCCACCGACACCGCCCACCCCGCCAGCGGCACCACCATCGCGTACACCAGCGCCCCCGGCATGCTGCGCCCCAGCCACGGCAGTGCGGCGAACGCGCCCGCCGCCACGGCCGAGCCGGCCAGCAGTACCCGCCGCACCCCCGCCCGGTCCACCAGGCGCCCGCCCAGCCAGCTGCCGGCCACCGACATCACGCCGCAGGTCAGCAGGACGAGGCTCAGCCGGTTGGCGTCGCCGCCGGTGGCACCCGAGACGGCGGTGGCCAGGTAGATGTAGACGCTCTGGAAGGCGAGGAAGAACACCAGCGTGGTGGCGGCCGCGCCCAGCACCCGGCGCTGGGCCAGCGGCGCCAGGCGGGCGGCGAGGGTGGGGGCGGCGGCGGGGGCGGGCAGGTCGCGCAGCAGCACCGCCAGGCCGGCCAGCGCGGCCACGCCCAGGGCGGTGACCAGCCACATCGTCAGCCGCCAGTCGGCGCGCCCCACCCAGGTACCCAGCGGCACGCCGAGGGCGGTGGCCACCGTCATCCCGCCGAGCACGGTCGCCAGCGCCCGTCCGCGCCGTTCGGGGGCGACCAGGGTGGTGGCCACCGCGTTGGCGGTCGGCGTGTAGAGGGCGGCGCCGGCGGCCGCCAGCACCCGGGTGGCCAGCAGCAGGCCGTAGGTGGGGGCGAGCGCGCTGAGCGCGTTGGCCGCGCTGAACACCGCGAGCGCGCTCAGCAGCAGGCGCCGGCGCGGCCAGCGGGCGGTGAGCGCGGCCAGGACCGGGGCCAGCAGCGCGTAGCCGAGCGCGAAGACGGTGACCAGCTGGCCGGCGGCCGGCACCGACACCCCCAGGTCGGCGGAGATCGGGCCGAGGATGCCGGCGACGACCATCGAGTCGGTGCCCATGGCGAAGGTGCCGAGGGCGAGCAGGAGCAGACGTACGGGCACGGGTGAGCCCCCCCGATGACAGATTGTTGGATGGACGTGCAACAGTTTGAAGCTCGTCAAACACTCGGGGATGGGTGGATGATTGTCAAACCATTCATTCCCCGTCATTCCCAGCGGCCCGGAGGCTGAGCGCCATGAGCGTCACGAGCGCCACGACTGTCACGAGCGCCACGAGTGTCACGGGCGGGGACGAGCGGCTTCCCCAGCCCGCCACCGCCGACATCGACCTCGTCACCGTCCTGCACGCCCTCGGCGACCCGGTCCGCCTCACCCTGCTGCTCAGCTACGCCGACGACGCCGAGCACTCCTGCGACCCCCGCGGCCTCGGCCTGGAACACCTGCACAAGTCGACCGTCTCCCACCACATGCGCGTCCTGCGCGAAGCCGGCGTCACCACCACCCGCGTCGCCGGCCGCAACCGCTTCGTGCGCCTGCGCCGCGCCGACCTCGACACCCGCTTCCCCGGCCTGCTCGACGCCCTCCTCGCGGCGGCCGCGACTCCCGCCTGAGCAGCCGGAATCGCACCCCTGGCGCGCCGGAGGAGGCGCCGGGGGACCGCCCGGGCGCACGCGCAACCCCGCTGCCGGGGCCATGGCCCGGCTCATGCCGCCTGGTTCCGCGGCGAGGCCGGGCGCGCGGCCGGCGCGCGCCCGGCGTCGTCATCGCCGTCCTGCGGGCCGTGCCGGGCGTGGCTGTCGTCCGAAGGCGCGTTGCCGGAGGGCGGGTTACCGGAGGGCGGGTTACCGGAAGGCCGGGGCGAGGGTGCGGGCGAGGGCCGCCACCGGGGGGAGGAAGCGGGCTGCGGCCTCGCCCAGCAGATGGGTGTGCAGGGCGCGCTGGTGGGCGGCGCCGACGAGCAGGAGGGCCGCGGCCGACGGGTCGAGCGCGGCGGGGAGCCGGCCGGCGCCCTGGCGGGCGCGGACGGCGTCGGCGACCGCCCCGAGGGCGAGGTGCGGGCCGAGTTCGCCGTCGCGCTCGGCGAGCAGCCCGCGCAGCCCGGCGTCGGACTGGACGGCGCCGAGGATCGGCATGATCCGGCGGTAGAACTGTTCGAGGCGGGTGAGCAGGGCGGCGAGGTCGGCCTCCAGGTCGGCTTCGGGAGCGTCGGCCTCGGGTTCGGCCTCCGGTGTGCCGAGGATGGCCGTCGCGTCGGCGAAGGCCGGCAGGTGCAGCCCGATGACGGCCTGGAGCAGGCCCAGCCGGTCGCCGAAGTGGTAGAAGATGCTCGACTCCGCGACGCCCGCCCGGCGCGCGATCTCCTTGGTGGACAGCGCCAGTCCGGCCTCCCCGAGCACCTCCTCGGTCGCCTTGAGCACCGCCTCCCGTACCCCGGTCGAGGGCCGACCGCTTCGCGCCTGGGCCATGCCCGGCCTCCGTTTCTCCATGCCGTCCCGACTACTTGAGTAACCGCTCAGTAAGAGGTTAACTTACTGATGGATCGCTCAGTAAGTCGCTCGGCGATCCGCTTGCCACCGCATGTGGCAATCCGTTTCAGCAATCCGTTTCAGCAGTCCGTTTCGGCAATTCGCCTGGCAGTTCGCCTGGCATCCGCCTCGGGAGGGGACCCCCATGACCACCGTCGAGTACCGCAAGAACGCCGTCCGCCGCCTCTACAAGGCACTTGAGGCCGGGGACGTGGACGTCGCCGACGAGCTGTTCACCGCCGACTTCGTCACCAGCGAGGGCCTGCACCAGAACGTCCGCGGCCCGCAGGGCTTCAAGGACGCCATCCGCGAGGTGCACGCCACCCACAGCGACCCGTCGTTCGAGATCCTCGACCTGCTCGGCGAGGGCGAGGACGTCGTCGTGCGCTGGCGGATGACGGCCACCCACACCGGCCCGCTGATGGGCCTGCCGGCCACCGGCAAGCGCGTCAGCACGGAGGCCTTCGCCCTGTTCCGCTTCGTCGGCGACCGCATCAGCGAGCGGCACGCCGTCATCGACCGGCTCGGCCTGGTGCAGCAGCTCAAGGGCGAGTGACCCGGGGCCGGGCGCCCCGGCTGCCGCCCAGGGCCCGGCGCCCGGACCTCGCGTAGGGTACGGCTCCGTACGGCTCCGGGCGCACCCGGGGCGCCGGGGGACAGCGGGAAGGACGGATCGTGCCGATCAGGGGCGTGCTCTTCGACGTCGACGACACCTTGTTCGACTACTCGGGGTCGGAGGAGACCGGCATCCTCGCCCACCTGCGGGACCTGGGCCTGCTGGGCCGCTTCCCGGCGCCCGCGGCGGCGGTGGCGCTGTGGCGCGGCGTCATGGAGGAGCAGTACGCGCGGTTCCTGGCCGGCGAGCTGACCTTCGCGGGCCAGCAGTACGAGCGCACCCGGCAGTTCCTCGCCCGCCTGGGCGAGGACGACGCCGAGCACCTGTCCGACGAGCGGGCCGCCGCCTGGTTCGCCGGGTACGCGGCGCACCGCGACGCGGCCTGGGCCGCGTTCCCGGACGCCGCGCCGGTGCTGGCCGCGCTCGCGCCCGCCTACCGGCTCGGGATCGTCTCCAACTCCTCGGCCGGCCACCAGCGCGGCAAGCTGCGGGCCGTCGGCCTGCTGGGCCACTTCGACGACGCCGTGCTGGTCTGCTCCGACGAGCACGGCGAGGCCAAGCCCGCCCCGGGCATCTTCCGGGCCGGCTGCGCGCGCCTGGGCCTGGCCCCGCACGAGGTCGCCTACGTGGGGGACAAGTACGACCTCGACGCGCTCGGCGCCCGCGACGCGGGCCTGCACGCCTTCTGGCTCGACCGGTCCGCCGACGGCGCCCCGGTGGCGGACGGCGTGCACGTCCTGCACTCCCTCGAGGCCCTGCCCGCCGCCCTGGGCGCGGCCCCGAGCGGGGGCTGACGGTCCCGTTCCGCCGTCCGCCGTCCGCCGTCCGCCGTCCGCCGTCCGCCGGGCGTCCGTTCGCCGGGGCCGCACCCGCCCGGCCCCGGGGCTTCCCCGGGGCCGGGGGAGCGAGCTGCCCCGGGCAGGCCCCCACGCGTCCGTGACCTACAGTCAGATCATGCGCGCACACAGCGATCACGGCAGGTCCGGGGGACATCTGCCCACCCTCACCGCCCTGCGCTTCGCCGCCGCCCTCGCCGTCTTCCTCTTCCACGCCTTCCTCACCGCCGACCCGCTGCGCCCGCAGGCACCCCTCACCTTCTTCGCCGACCGTCCCCTCGCCGGCGCGCTCGCCCACGCCACCTCCAAGGCCGGGTACGCCGGAGTGTCCTTCTTCTTCGTCCTCAGCGGCTTCGTCCTGACCCGGTCGGCCCGGGAGGGGGAGAAGCCGGGCGCCTTCTGGCGCCGGCGCCTGGCCCGGATCTACCCCACCCACCTGGTGATGTGGGCGGCCGCGCTCCTGCTGTTCGCCCAGACCGCACCGGTGCGCACCTGGCTGCCCAACCTCCTGCTCGTGCACGCCGAATCACCCGACCCCAACATCAACTCGGGTATGAACATGCCCAGTTGGTCGCTCTGCTGCGAGCTGCTGTTCTACCTGCTCTTCCCGCTCCTGCACCGCGCGCTGCGCCGCCTGCCCGACCGGGGCCTGCGGCCGGCCATCGCCCTGGCCCTGACGGCCGCCGCGGCCGTGGCCGCCGCCGACGACGCCCTGCTGCCCGACCGGCCCCGGATCCCCCAACTGCCGGTATCCCTCGACCAGTTGTGGTTCGGCTACCTCTTCCCGCCGGCCCGCCTGCCGGAGTTCGTCCTCGGCATGCTCCTCGCCCGGGCCGTCGCCGCCGGCCTCGCCCCGCGCCCCGGCCTCACCCCCGCCGCCCTCCTCGTCGCGCCCGCCTACGCGCTCACCCTCGCGGTCCCCGCCCCGTACGACTTCACCCTGCCCATGCTGGTACCGCTGGCCCTGCTCGTCTGCGCCGCGGCCCACCGCGACCTCCACCACCCCGCCCCCGCCCGCCCGTTCGCGCAGTGGCTCGGGGGCGTCTCCTTCGGCTTCTACCTCTGCCAGGGCGTCGTCCTCTTCCACGGCCGCCCGCTGCTCCTGGGCGAGCGCACCTACCCCGCCCCGGTCGCGGCCGCTCTCACGCTGGCGGCGTTCGCGGTGACGCTGGGGGCGGGGGCGCTGACGTACGCGGTGGTGGAACGGCCCGCGGTGCGGCACCTGGCGCGGGCGGGCACGGCGGCGCGGGGGAGGGGATGGGCGGGCTGAGCGGCGCCCGCCCCCGCCGCGTTGAAGGCCCCTGGCGGAGCGCACGTCGGGCCCCGGCCGCGGCGCCCGTGCGGGCCGGGGCGGCGCCGGGCCGCCGGGCCGGTGCGCCTACCGCGTGACCACCGCCCCGTCGTAGACGTTGTCCGGCGTGACGATCCCGGTGATCGCCCGGGCCAGGAGCGTGGACGGCTCCTGGCCCTGGACCGTGGAGTCGGTGTTGATCTCGATGACCAGCGTGGCCTGCTGCGCGGGCAGGTAGACGGTGACGGTCTCGTACCCCGGGATGGAGCCGTTGTGCCCGATCCACCCGTTGGCGTCGAAGATGCCCAGGCCGTAGCTCGTCCCGGGGAAGCCGGTGGGCAGGGTGGTGAGGCGCTGCGCCTGGGTCCCGGGGCTGAGCAGCCGCCCGGTGGCGAGGACCTCGGCCCAGTGCCGCAGGTCGTGCAGGTCGGAGATCATCGCCCCGGCCGCCCAGGCCCAGCTGGGGTTCCAGTCGGTGGCGTCGGCGGTGGCGCCGCTGAGCGTCTGGTCGGTGTAGCCGCGCGGGTGCGGCTGCGGGAACTCGGGGCCCTGCGGCAGCAGGGTGCGGTGCAGCCGGGAGGGGCGCAGCACCCGCTCGCGCAGGAACTCGGCGAGCGGGCGCCCGCCGGCCTTCTCGACCACCAGGCCGAGCAGGACGAGGTTGGTGTTGGAGTACTGGAACTCCTGGCCCGGGTCGAAGGTGTTGTCGTGCCTGAAGCCGTAGGCGAGCGCCTGCTGCGGGGTGAAGGAGCGCTGCGGGTCGCTCAGCAGGTCGTGGATGAAGTCCGGGTCGGAGGTGTACGGGAACAGGCCGCTGCGCATCTCGGCGAGCTGGCGCAGCGTGATGCAGTCGCCGTTCGGCACGCCGTCGACGTAGGCGGAGATCGGGTCGTCCAGGCCGACGCGGTGTTCGTCGACGAGTTCGAGCAGCGCGGTGACGGTGAAGGTCTTGGTCTCGCTGCCGATGCGGACGTAGGAGTCGGTGCGCATCGGCGCGCCGGTGGCGGTGTCGGCGACGCCGGTGGCGCGCACGTAGCACCCCCGGCCGGGCATCCACAGGCCGACGACGACGCCGGGGATGGCGGCCTGGCGGCGCACGGACTCGATGGCGGTGTCCAGGCGGGCGGTCAGGTCGGGGTCGAGCCCGTCGGGCGGGCAGTCGTCCCCGCCGTGGCGGGTGTCGTACCGGTGGTTGCCCGTGGGGTGGACTCCCGCGGGGCGGGCGGTCGCGGTGGCGGGGGCCGCCGTGATCGGGGCCAGCACGGATGCCACGACCAGGGCGGCGGCGAACAGTCTGCGGTGGTGGGTGCGTCGCACGTCGGGGCGCCTTTTCGGGTCGGGGGAGCGGACCCACGCCAGCATCACCAGCCCGACCGGCCGGGTACGCCCCCGCGCGGGACGCGTCCTGGCGAATCCACCCGTACGGAGCCCGCGCCTGGCCCATGCGGCCCCGTGCCGCCACGCGGTCGGTCCCGGTGCGGGCGTGCCGTCGGTTCCCCGGGCGGGCGGCGGTCGGGCTCGGGGGCTCAGAGGCTGCGGGCGGTGATGTCGCCGTGCGGGGTGGTGGCGCGGATGTCCAGGACGGCAGTGATCGCGGCGGGGGTGTCGAACTTCTGCACGGTGTTCTCCGGTGTCTCGGCCGGCGGTGTCTCGGCCGGCCAGTGCTTCGGCCGGCCGGTCGGGCGATCTTTCTGACACCGGAAACGCTACGTTGCTTTCCAGGTAGCGACAACATGTTCGTTGCGTCAGACGGCCATATCTGCAGGTGGGATGCGGGAAAGTGTTGCAACGGTTCTGTCAGTAGCGCAACGGCATGAGACTTGTTCATTGCAATGGATGAGAGGTGAACGCTATCGTGGGGATCAAGGACCACCACGAGGCACCACCGAGGAGACCGCGATGCCGGGAGGCCGACTCACCCAGCAGGAACGCCAGCAGATCGCGCTGGGACTGGCCGACAGCCTCCCCTACGCCGAGATCGCCCGGCGCCTGGAACGCCCCACCTCCACCGTCACCCGCGAGGTGATGCGCAACGGAGGCCCCACCGCCTACCGCGCCGACCTGGCCCACCGTGCCACCGAACGCCGCGCCCACCGGCGCGGACCCGCCGCCGCCCGCGGGCCGCAGCCGGCCCCCCACGCCCACGGCCGCGACGCCGAGGCCGTGGCCGACTACGAGGAGACGCTCACCACCGTCATGATGGGCACGGGCCTGTCCAAGATGACGGCCCGGGTGCTGACCTGCCTGTTCGTCACCGACGCGGGCAGCCTCACCGCCTCCGACCTCGCCCACCGCCTCCAGGTCAGCCCGGCCTCCATCTCCAAGGCGATCGCCTTCCTGGAGAGCCAGAGCCTGGTGCGCCGCGAACGCGACGAACGCCGCCGCGACCGCTACATCGTCGACGACGAACTCTTCTACCAGGCGACCATCGCCAGCGCCCGCGCCAACGACCAACTCGTCGCCACCGCCCGCGAAGGCGTCGCCGTCCTCGGCGCCGGCACCCCCGCCGCCCACCGCCTGGAGAACGTCGCCCGCTTCCTCGACTTCATCAGCGAGAGCATCCTGCGCGCCGCCGAACAGGCCCGCGAGGTCCTGCACACCAAGCCCGCCGCGCCCGGCGGCACGTCCTCGCCGTCCTGAGACCCCGTCCGGGCGTGTACGCCCACTCAGGCGTCAGGCGTCAGGCGTCAGGCGTCAGGCGTCAGGCGTCAGGCGTCAGGCGTCGGGTGCCGGGTGCCGGGCGTCAGGCGGCCGCCGGGGGCAGGTGGCGGGCCGCCACGAGATCGGCCATGGTGCGCAGCCGGGTGAAGTAGGCGGCGCAGTACTCCTCGTCGAGCACGGGCACGGCCCTGCCGAGGCCGGCGATGCACGCCCACAGGACGGCGACGCCGTCGGCGTCGAGTCCGCCGCCCAGCTCCCGCCGGACGAGGCCGGCCACGTCGGCGTCCAGTTGGATCAGGTCCGCGCCGTCGATGTCCACGCCGCGAAAGCTCTCCGGGAACGGGGCCTGCCGGTGCTCCTCCCACAGACGGGCCAGGCGCTCCTGCGGCTCGCCCGGACCGGGCTCCCCAGCAGCCGGCCCCGCCTGCGACGGCGGGCCCAGCAGCAGGGCGACCGTGTCGAACACGGCGCGCAGCAGATCGACGGCCCTGAGCGGGTTCACGACGCCGCTGCTCACGGCACCCCGCGCGATCCGCTCACGCAGCCGCACCGCGCGCTCCAACTCCCCGGCCAGGTACGCCGGGACGAGCCCCGCGTCGCCGGCCCGCCGGACCAGCTCCCGCAACGGGGCGTCCTCGTCGGCCAGCCGCCCCGCCAGGACCTGCTCCAGGGCCGACAGGGAGTGGGTGACGGCCACGGTGGCGAACTCGTACCGGTAGAAGGAATGCCGGATCAGCTCGCGGGAGGTCTCCAGCGCGCTCATGACGGACATCGACGCGCCCTCGGGTAGCACCAGCTCGGCGACCAGGGGATGCATGCCCGCGTAGTCGGGCACGACGCTGCGCACGCGCAGGTCCGGAACAGGAGTCTCCATCCCCGCAGTCTCCCCGCCCACGAGCCGCCGATGCCACCGGATTCGCACCCCGGCCCACGGGACGTACCCGCCGACTCCCCATCTGGCACAGTGTCAGGCCACTGATATAACGTAAAGCCCGAACAGCCTAGGACCGGGGAGCGGCCAGGGATGCGATCACCATGACCGACACTGACACCAGCAGCGGCAGCGGCACCGACGGCCCGGCCCAGGCCCCGCCCGACCTCCACGACCGCCTGGGCCACGCCATCAAACGGGCCGAGCAGGCACTCATCGGCGAGAAGACCCGCGTGCTGCGCACCGTCGACCTGACGGTCCCCCAGTACGTCGCCCTGCTCGTCCTGCAGCAGTCCACCACCGGCCTGTCCGGCGCCCAGCTCGCCCGCGCGTGCATGGTCACGCCGCAGACCATGACGACGGTCCTCGCCAACCTGGAACACAAGGGCCTCATCACCCGCGAGACCTCCAGCGTCCACCGGAAGGTCCTCGTGGCCACGCTCACCCGCTCCGGCCGCACCCTGACCAGGAAGGCCGACACCCTGGCCCGCGCCGTCGAACAGCGCCTCGCCGACGCCCTCGACACCACCGAACAGGCCCAGCTGCGCGACCTCCTGGAACGCTCCACCGCCGCCCTGCGCGACACCGACCCAACCCCGGCCCGCGCCGCCCGCCACCCCGAGGAACCCCGATGACCGACACCCCCGACAGCCCCGCCGCCCTCGCCCCCGGCACCGTCCTGGTCCTGGTCGACCTCCAGCACTGGATCGTCAACCGCCCATCCGCCCCACTGACCGGCACCGCCGTGGTCCGCTCCGCCGCCCGCCTGAAAACCGCCTTCGAAACGGCCGGCCTGCCCGTCGTCCTGGTCCGCTACGCCCGCATCGACGGCAGCGACGGCGGCCCCGACTCCCACGCCAACCGCTTCGCGCCCGAGGTGGACGCCCGCCCCGGCAACGAGGTCGTCACCAAGTACGGCATCGACGCCTTCGAGGGCACCGACCTCGCCGACCGCCTGCGCCGCCTCGGCGCCACCGCCCTCGTCGTCGCGGGCATCACCACCGAGTACGGCGTCGGCGAGACCGTCCGCACCGCCGTCACCCTCGGCTACCCCACCACCGTCGCCGAGGACGCCGTCACCGCCCTGTCCGCCCCCGCCCACACCGCCGCCCTCCACACCTTCCGCGACCTGGGCGCCACCGTCACCGCCACCGACACCCTCCTCGCCACGCAGGCCTGACGAGACACCGAGGGCGCGGACCCCCCGCCGGCTCCGCTCACCCGCGCGCGGACAGCTGCGCGCGCACCCACTCCACCGGGGGATTGGTGTGCGCCCGCCCCGCCACGAAGACCGTCGGCACCGTCTCGTTGCCCTCGTTCACCGCCCGCGCGGCCGCCGCCCCCTCGGGATCGCGCCAGATGTCCACCCAGTGCACCCGGCGCGCATCGCGGCCCAGCCGCAACCGCAACCGCAGGCAGTACCTGCAGCCCGGCCGCCACAGGACCACCGGCCGCCCGTCGGCCGCGCTGCGCCGCTGCGCCTGCGCCACGCTCACCGAACGCGGGAAGACCAGCGGCGAGTTCACGAGCGCGCACAGCACGAACACCAGCAGGAAGGCCGCCGCCGGCCCGAGGCTGCCCCGGGAGGCCAGCCCGGCCGCGACGACCGAGCCGCACAGCAGGAGCAGTACCGGCATGATCCAAGGGCGCGTCATCGGATGTCTCCGGGGATACCCCCGGCTTCAGCCGGGGGAGGAAACGGACCGCCCGCGTAGCGGGGCAGGGGACGGCGGGTCGTCGTAGAGACGGACCGCCGGTTACCAACCGCCAGCAAATGGTCACAATCTGATGATGTATCGTGTGATTCGTGCGGACCACTTCCGTGAAGCGGGCGTTCAAGTTCCGTTTCTATCCGACCGATGCGCAGGCGGCTGAGCTGTCGCGCACGTTCGGGTGCGTGCGGAAGGTCTACAACCTGGCGCTGCAGGCGCGTACGGACGCGTGGCAGCAGCGGCAGGAGCGCGTCAACTACAACGCCACCAGTGCGATGCTGACGGCATGGAAGAAGACCGAGGAACTGGCCTACCTCTGCGAGGTTTCCTCCGTTCCATTGCAGCAGGCGCTGCGGCACTTGCAGGGTGCGTTCGTCAACTTCTGGGGGAAACGGGGGAAGTACCCGCGTTTCAAGTCCCGGAAGAAGTCCTGCAAGTCCGCCGAGTACACGTCCTCCGCGTTTCGGTGGCGGGACGGTCGGCTGACGCTGGCGAAGATGGCCGAGCCTCTGCGCATCGTGTGGTCCCGGCCTCTGCCCGAGGGCAGTACACCGACCATGGTCACCGTGTCGCAGGACTCGGCCGGACGCTGGTTCGTGTCGGTGCTGTGCGACGACCGCCCGGCGCCGATGCCGGTGACGAACGCCGCTGTCGGTATCGATGCGGGCATAGCGTCGCTGCTCGTCCTGTCCAGACCGATCGAAGGTCTGACGGACGGGCGCGGGAAGATCCGCAACCCGAGGCATGAGCGGAATGACCGGCAGCGCCTCGCGAAGGCTCAGCGGGATCTTGCGCGCAAGGCCAAGGGATCGAAGAACCGGGACAAGGCCCGGTTGAAGGTCGGCCGGGCGCATGTCCGGATCGCCGACCGTCGCAGGGACTTCCTACACACGGTCACCACCGCTCTCGTGCGTGAGAACCAAACGCTCGTGATCGAGGACCTGACCGTGCGGAACATGCTGAGGAACCGTACTCTGGCTCGCGCGATCGCCGATGCGTCGTGGTCGGAACTGCGGAGCATGCTGGAGTACAAAGCGGTCTGGTACGGGCGGGAGCTCGTGGTGATCGACCGCTGGTTTCCCTCCTCCAAGCTGTGCAGTGCCTGCGGTATCTTGCGAGGCAGGATGCCGCTCAACGTCCGTGAGTGGACGTGTGACTGCGGGACGACCCACGACCGGGACGTGAACGCGGCGAAGAACATCCTGGCCGCCGGGCTGGCGGTTGCCGCCTGTGGAGACGCTGTAAGACCTCAACGGAGCACTCCGGGCGGGCGGTCGTCGGTGAAGCAGGAAGTCGTCCCACCGCAGCGCACACTCGCAGCGGCTCAGCCGCGAGGCTGAGGGGAATCCCCCTCGTTCACGAGGGGGAGGAAGTCAAGAGTGCGCAGGCTACTGGACGTGGCCGTGCGGCGCCGGCCCCGCACCGGGCCCTCGCCTGCGCTGACCGGCCATCAGGGGGAATCCGCGCTGCAGGAAGCCGACCACTAGCGTCACCGCGCGCACCGCCGCCGCCCCCGTCGCCGTCCGGCGGGGTGCCGTGACCGGGCAGGACGCCGTGTGGGTGACCGTCACGCGACAGTGAAGGGAGCTGGTGGGGCCCGGGGCGCGGCTTCGCCCGCCAACCCGGGGAACCCCACCGGAAATTGAGCGGAAGAGCCCCGAACCCCCCTGTTAGGGTGACCCGATGTCATCGGTCAAGCAACTCCAGGTCACCTTCGACTGCGCGGACCCCGAACGCGTCGCCCGTTTCTGGTGCGAGGTGTTGGGCTACGTAGCACCGACGCCGCCGGACGGGTTTGCCACCTGGGACGATTTCAACCTCTCACTGCCGCCGGAGAAGCGGGGTGCGTGGTTCGCGTGCAGTGACCCCACGGGGGTGGGCCCGCGCATGTACTTCCAGCGCGTTCCCGAAGGCAAGGTCGTCAAGAACCGGGTGCACCTCGACGTACGGGTCGGCACCGGACTCGTGGGCGAGGAGCGCGTGGCCGTACTCGAGGCCGAATGCGCCCGACTGGTCGCACTCGGCGCGGTACGCGTGCAACTGCTGACCGCCGATGACGAGAACGAGTCGTGCCTGGTGATGCAGGACGTCGAGGGCAACGAGTTCTGCCTCGACTGAGCCGCCTTCCCTGCCGCAGCCGCCACGCCGCCACACCGCCGCCCCGGTCGGGGGTGGCGGCGTGCGAGCACCCTCAGCTTCCCGGTGCCGATTCCCCGGTGCCGAACTCCCGGGTGTCGAACTCCCCGGTGCGGACGGCGGTGACGAAGGAGTGCCGGGCGGGGGAGGGGGAGACGAGGGCCGGGCCTGCGATCGTCAGGATCCCTTGGCGTCCTCGGCCGGGCGGCGATCGTTCAACTGGGCGAGGGAGCCGACGTACTTGAGCATCAGGCGGGCGAACTCCAGGCGGTCGTGCTCGGCCCAGTCGGCGGTGATGTACTCGAACGCCGCACGCTGGTGGCGCCGGAAGCGCGCCATGAGGTCGGCGCCTTCGGGGCTGAGCAGGAGGACGGTGCGGCGGCCGTCCTGCTGGGAGGCGGCACGGGTCAGGTAGCCGGCCTTGATGTTGTCGGTGACCATCCGGCTGGCGACCGAGGGGTCGACGCCGAGGAGTTCGGCCACCGCTCCGACGGTGATCTCCTTGTCGGAGTCCCGGGTGTGCTCCAGGACGATGTTCAGGACCAGGGTGCGGCTCAGGTCCTTGGCCGAGACGGGGTTCTCGACCTCCAGCAGCGAGGTGCGGCGCAGTTTGGAGAACGCGGGGCCCACGGCGTTCAGCAGTTCCTCGGCCGTCTGCGGCTCGTTCGTCGTCATGCACCCATCGTAATGTCCGTGAGCTTTGGAAGGCATGTGTTGACGTGAAATTACGTGCATGCAATCATGCATATGTCTTCGAGCAAGCTTCGTGAGCCTCCGGGAGTTTTCATGACCATCCTCATCACCGGCGCCCGTGGCAAGGTCGGCCAGGCCGTCATCAACCGCCTGCACACCGCCGGCCTTCCTGTCCGCGCCGCCAGCGCCAAGCCCGCCGAGCTGGCCGTCCCGACCGGCGTCGAGGTCGCCGAAGTCGACCTCAGCCGGCCCGAGACCTTCCCGGCCGCGCTCGACGGCGTGCGCCAGGTCTTCCTCTACCCCCAGCCCGAGGGCATCGACGCCTTCGCCGAGACCGCACGGGCCGCCGGCGTCGAGCACGTCGTACTGCTGTCCTCCTCCTCGGTTCTGGCCCCCGACGCCGAGACCGACCCGCTGGCCTCGCACAGCCTCCTCGTCGAGCGCGCCCTGACCGCCAGCGGCCTGCCGTGCACCTTCCTGCGCCCGGACGCCTTCGCCAGCAACGCCCTCGGCTGGTCCCACTTCATCGGGCACGGCCTGCCGATCCAGCTCGCCTACCCCGAGGCGCACATCGCGCCCATCCACCCCGAGGACATCGCCGACATCGCCGTCGCAGCCCTGACCGACACCGCCCGCCGCGGGCGCGCGCTCACCCTCACCGGCGGCGAATCCCTCACCTTCCGCGAGCAGATCGCCGTCCTGGCCGAGGTCCTCGGCCGCGACATCCGCGTCGACACGATCACCCACGAGCAGGCCGAGCAGCAGATGAGCCGCTTCATGCCGGCCCCGATGGTCTCCTCCCTGCTCGCCCTGTGGGCTGCCGCGTCCGCAGGCCCCGCCCCCATCGCCGACACCACCCGAACCCTGCTCGGCACGCCCGCGCGCACCTTCCGGCAATGGGCGACCGACAACGCCGCCGCGTTCACCACGCGCTGACCGCCGCCGCTCCCGCGCCCCGCCCCGCCCCGCGCGATCCCGACCTCACTGAAGGACCATCACCGTGAAGCCCATCGGCTACTGGCTCAATCGCACCGACAAGGCCCTCACCCGCTCCATGAACGGCATGCTCGACGAGTTCGGCCTCACCCGGACCGCCTGGCAGGTCCTCAACGTCATCCGCGACACGCCCGACGCCGCCGACACCGACGTCCACACGGCCCTCGCACCCAACGCCGACCTCCCCACCCTGACCGCCGCCATCGACACCGCTCTCACCGACGACTGGGCCACCCGCCCCGCACCCGGCCGGCTGGTGCTCACCGAGAACGGCCGCCGGCGCCTCGCCGCCGTCGAGGACCGGATCAGCGCCTTCCGCGAACTGTCCATGACCGGCATCACCGCGCAGGAGTACCACACCGCCGTCAGCGTCCTCGAACGCATGACGCACAACCTCGAAACCCGCTGATCACGATCGTCGACCGGGCGTCAACGGCCAGCGTGCGGAACCGCCACCAAAACCGGGGGGACGGGTGCGCCCTGGTGCCGGCCCGCACCCCCGCTGCCCCCGAAGGGGCGGCCGCTTTCCTCCCGTGCCCCTCGCCTCCGCCGTGCCCGTCAAGCTGACCGCCGCCGAGCACCAACCAGCGGACGAAGACGGCCTCCGGCCACAGGACCCCGCACCAGACCCGGCAGCGAGCAACCATCGTGCCGCCGGCCGCCCCGGGGGCGCTCCAACACCCGGACAGCCGCGCAGACGTGGCCACCCGTGGACACCGTGCGCACCGGCCGGGGTGGCGGCCTGCGAGCACCGTCAGCCGGTACCGAATTCGCCCGCGCGGACGGCGGTGACGAAGGACTGCCAGGCGGGGGAGGGGAAGACGAGGGCCGGGCCGCTCGGGTCCTTGGAGTCGCGGACCGGGACGATGCCGGTGAAGCCGTCTGCCACTTCGACGCACTCGCCGCCGCCGCCGCTGTGGGTGCTCTTGCGCCAGGTGGTGGGGGAGTTGCTGTCCATTGCGGGTCCCTCCTGATCGAGTGGGTGGAGTGGGAAGTCGGCAGAGCCGACTTCCTGCGCGGGGTGGGGTATGACCACCACCTCGCCGGCATCACCGCAAGGTTGGCCCGTCTGTCGCCTGGCTGCGGCGCACAGGCGGGATCACTCGGCGTCGAATTCGCCGGTGCGGATGGCGGTGACGAAGGACTGCCAGGCGGGGGAGGGGAAGACGAGGGCCGGGCCGCTCGGGTCCTTGGAGTCGCGGACCGGGACGATGCCGGTGAAGCCGTCTGCCACCTCGACGCACTGGCCGCCTTGTCCGCTGTGGGTGCTCTTGCGCCAGGTGGTGATGTGGGCGGGGTCCATGGCGGGCCTCCTGGTCAGGCTGTGCGAACGGAGTGGGAAGTCGATGGGGACGACTTCCCACTCCGGAGTGAAGTAGGCCTGTCAGGCGCCGAATTCGCCAGCGCGGACAGCGGTGACGAAGGACTGCCAGGCGGTGGCGGAGAAGAGCAGGGCCGGGCCGTTGGGGTCCTTGGAGTCGCGCACGGGCATGGCGCCAGGGAAGCCGTCAGCGACCTCTACACAGCCGTTCGACCCGCCGCTGTAAGTGCTCTTTCGCCAGCCAGCGTTGGTCAGGTCAACGTGCATCCTCATAGTCCTTCCGTACCGCTCGGATCATCTCCATCGATGCGGCCTGGTTCAGTGCCTCGATCTGCAGCCGATCGTAGCCCCTGGCAAGCGGAAGGACAGTGTTGATATCGCGGTCGAGGTACCCGCGCAGCTCGGTTTCTGTGTATCCGAGTACTTTGCGGTCGGGCATGGTCAGGAGAATCACGGGAAGGGTGAACGGGCGGTCCTCGCCCAGGGAGAACGGGGCTACCTGGAGAAGGACGTTCGGAGACATGGCGAACTGCTCAAGGTGCAGCAGCTGCTCGATCATGACCTCGGTCCCGCCAACGGGCCTACGCAGACAGCTCTCGTCGAGAACTGCGTGAAGCAGCGGCGCCGGTGTGCGGGCCATAAGCTGCTGGCGAGTCATGAGGAAGTTGACCCGCTCCTCCGCCTGTTCGGAGGTTGCGGTTCCGCGCCTGACGTTGGCGGCTTCCCAGGCGCCGGCGTAGGCCTGGGTTTGCAGTAGTCCGGACACGATGTCGATTGAGAACAGTCGCACCTCTGCGGCCCGGTTCTCGTAGTTGGCGTACTCGGGGAAGCCTGGCACCAAGGCTGTGTGCTTGTGCTGCCACCACATCAGCATCAAAGTCCCGCCCGTTTCCAGGACTTCATCGGCCTTGGTAGCAAACTTTTCACTCGGGGGTCGACGTGCAAGTTCAACGAACGAGACGTACGAGGCGCTGACTCCGCACTTGCGGGCGAGCTGGAACTGCTTGAGGCCCTTCGCCCTGCGTGAGTTGCGGAGTTGGACCGCGAAAGGGGCCCAGGGGCCGGACGCCGGGTCGATTTCCTTGATGTTCACCATGGCTGCTCCAAAACAACGCGCCCACGAGGTCAAGTCGTTTGCCGCTTCCGATGCTAGGTGACGCCGGGCCACCATGTGCACAGAACGTGAAACGCCGATCGCGGAGGGTTCTTCCATGGCTCAAGATCAGGTTCCCCGCACCCACGGGTACGGGGTGCGCTTTGACCCCGAGGTGCAGCGCTACCGGGTCCGTAACGAGATCACGGGGGAGTGGATGCGTCAGGATTCCGGTGAGTTGGCGTCCTTCACCTTCTTCGGTGACGCCTACAGTGCCTGGCAGGTCTTCGAGGTGCACAAGCGGCCGGGGGAGAGGTGATGCCTTCCCCGCTCGCCCGTGTGACCGCCGAGCAGCGGCGGCAGGTCGCGTCCGTCGTCGAAGACCTCGTGTCCGTGCTTGCCCTGGGCGGGGTGAAGTTGCCGTCCATCGCCGTGGACTGGGAGTACGGGCGCAGGACGGGCAACTACCTCGTCCGGCTCGGTTCCGCCGGTCCGCTGGAACTCCTGCGCATCCTCGACCTGCTGCGCAAGGGGCTGCGCTACGAGCGCCTCACGTATGACGACTGAACTCCTGGCCCGCCTGCTGTGGTGGGCGGGCTTCTCTCTCGTCCTCTTCGCCGCCGTCAGAAAGTGAACTGTCCCATGCGTGACCCCCGCCTCCTCGCCAAGCCGCCGGTGTGCCGGCTCGGCTGTCTCGTTCTCGTCCGTAACCGGCGCGGGGAGGTCCTGCTCGTCGACCCGGACTACATGGACGGCATGATCCTGCCCGGTGGCTCCGCGAAGCCGAACGAGCCGCCGAACGTGGCGGCCGCCCGGCACCTGCATGCCGAGACCGGTCTGCACCTGCGCCTGAGCGACCTCGTCGCCGTCGACTTCACCCCGGCCGACCGCCACCTGGAGCGCCTCAACCTGGTGTTCGACGGCGGCACGGTCCGCGACGACACCCGCCTGACCGTCCCGCCGCAACATCGCAGCGGCCTGCTCGGCGCCCGCTTCGTCCCCGTCCGGGAGCTGCCCAGCCGCATGGCGCCCTCGCAATGCGCCCGCGCCATGGAGGCGTTGGCCAACCGCACGCTGCCCGTCCTCCTCCACGGCCAACGCGCCGCCTGAGGTCAGGGCGCCAGCACCAGCCGCCCCCGCAGCCCGCCCGCCGCCAGGCGCTCGTGCGCCTGCCCGGCCCGCTCCAGCGGCAGCGTGTCCGCCACTCGCAGGGTCAGGCGGCCCTCGCCCGCGAGTGCGGCGAGCCGGCCCAGGGCGGGCCCGTCGGCGGTGATCCACACGTTCGCGACCCGGATCCCGCGTAGCCCCACCGGTGCGCTGGCGCCCGCGACCGCGACGAACGCGCCGCGTCCGCGTACCGCGCCCAGCGCCCGTACGCCCAGCAGTGCCGCGTCGATCGCGCCGTCGACCCCGCCGGGCACCAACTCCCGTACGGCCGCCGCCACATCGCCTGCCGTGCGCGGCACGAACCACTGCGCGCCCAGTCCGCGTACCAGTGATTCGTCCCCCGCCCCGGCCTGCGCCACCACCCGCAGGCCCCGCAGCGCGGCCAGTTCGACGGCGAAGCCGCCGACGGCGCCCGCCGCGCCCGTGACCAGCAGCGTCGACCCGGCGGGCAGGTCCAGCAGGTCGAGGGCCTGCAGCGCGGTGAGGCCGTTGAGCGGCAGTGTCGCCGCCTGCTCGAACGTGACGTTCGCCGGGATGGCGGCGAGGGCGTCGGCGTCCAGGACGGCGTGGTCGGCGTAGGCGCCGAGGTCCACGTCCAGGCGGTCGCGCAGCCCCGCCACCCGCTGCCCGGGCGCGAAGCCGGCGACGTCCGGCCCGACCGCGTCGACCGTCCCCGCCAGGTCCCAGCCGATGCCCGTCACCGCGCGGGGCGCCATCAGCCCGGCCTCGGCGAGGACGCCGGCGCGGGTGACCGCGTCCACCGGGTTGACCCCGGCCGCCGCGACCCGCACCCGCACCTGCCCGCGCCCCGGCTGCGGCAGCGCCACCTCGACCAGCTCCAGCGCCCCGGGGCCGCCGAACTCCCGTACCACCACGGCACGCACCACACCACACTCCTCGAGATCAGGGGGGAACACCGCCCCATGCCGTCCAACACCGCCCAACCTAAGGAGAGCTACTCTCCACGGGGAAGCACGCACCCCGAGGTGCGTACCGCACGGCAAGGAGAGAGCCCGTGTCGCCCACCATGACCGCCGCCCAGCGCCGCGCCGCCGCAGCGGCCGGCTTCGACGCCTACCTCGCCCAGTGCCCGGCCCGCCAACTCCTCGACCGGATCGGGGACAAGTGGACCAGCCTGGCCGTCAACGCCCTCGCCGGCGGCCCGCAGCGCTACAGCGACCTGCGCCGGCGCCTGGCCGGGGTGAGCGAGAAGATGCTCACCCAGACCCTGCGCGCGCTGGAACGCGACGGCCTGCTCACCCGCACCGTCACCGGCGGCGTCCCGGCCCGCGTCGACTACGAACTCACCTCGCTCGGCCGGGACTTGCTTCCGCTGATGCAGTCGATCAAGACGTGGGCGGAGTCCCACATGCCGCAGGTGCTGCAGGCCCGCGCCGCGTACGACGACGGGCGCGGCACGCCGGTGTGAGCCGCGGTGCCCGTGACGGCTTCTTTCGGGTGATCGACGGGCGCGATGCCCGCCTGTGGACGGAGGTGTGTGGCACGTTGGCGAACGGTACTCCCGCACATGAGGAAAGGCACAGGTGGGCTCGTGGTGACTCGGACGGAGCGCGACCGCTTCCAGGCGATGTTCAGGAAGGTCGACGTCGACGGTGACGGTGTGATCGAGCAGGTCGACATCGACCAGTTGACCCAGGGCGTGCTGGCGCGGGCCGGCGCCGTCCCGGGGTCCGCGACCTGGCGTCGGGTGACCGGCTTGAGCAACAGGATGTGGCAGACGCTGCGAAGCGGTGCCGACGCGGACGGGGACGGGAGGGTCACCGCCCGCGAGTTCGTCGCCGCCTACCGCCGTCCGGAGTTCCTCGACCAGGTCGCCATCCCGTTCGAGCTCGCCGTCCTGGAGGCGGCCGATGCCGACGGCGACGGCAGGATCTCGCTGGCGGAGTGGCTGTCCTGGCAGGGCGACAAGGGCCTCTCCCAGGTCGAAGCCCTCCAGGAGTTCCAGCAGATCGACGCCGACGGCGACGGTTTCCTCACCCGCGATGAGTGCGCCCAGCACGTCAAGGAGCCCTACACCGCCCCGTAGGGCAGCCCCGTAGGACACCCGGGCCCCCCTGCGGGACGGCGCGTCAGCTGCCCTGGTCTGCTCGCGGCCGCGCCTCCGTGACGGAGAGGATTCGCATGGATACGGTGGGTGGTGATTCGTGCACCTCGAGGCTTGGGAGCCCATCATGACCACTGAGGAACTTGCCAAGTTCTACGCCCTGCTGACCATCCTGGAGCCGCAGACGCAGACCTGTATCCAGGCTGCCCGCCTCGCCGAGGTGGGCACGGCGGGTGGCGGCGACACCGACACCACGGTGGTGAAGCAGCTGAAGATGCACGCCGACAAGATCACCGCCGAACTGGCCTCGGTGAGCCCCGAGAAGCTGCAGCGCAAGGCGGAGACGATCGCCAAGTTCCTGGTCTAGTCCGCACGTTGTTCCCGTTGGCCCGCCGGCTTCCTGTGCCGGCGGGCCAACGCACGTGCGGGGCGGGCGCTCCGACTTGGCCCTGCCGCAGGTGCTGCAGGCCCGGGCGGGCCGGTCAGGTCAGGGCGGCGGCCAGGCGTTCGGGCAGGGTGGCGTACGGGCGGCAGTCGACCACGGGCAGGGCGTGGGCGGCGGCCCGGTCGGCGAGCCAGGCGGAGTAGCGGGCGCTGACGGCGGCGCGCTCGCGTTGCGGGCCGCAACCGGGCTCGCGCTCGGCGTAGTTGGCGGCGATGCGCTGCGGGTCGCCCTCGTGGAGGAAGACCGCCCGTACCCGCCGTCCCTGCCCGGCGGCCTCGGCGGCGGCGCGGGCGGCGGCGTCCGGGGTGAGGTAGTCGCCCTCGACGATGGCGGGCACGTCGACGGTGAGCCGGTTGCGCACGACGCCGAGCAGGGCGTCGTCCAGGGCGTGGGCGGTGGCGATCTGCGACTGGAGGACGCGCTCGGCGCTCCTGGCCTCGTCGGGGGCCTCGTCGGGGGCCGAGAAGTCGGGGTCGGAGAAGTCGGGGGCGGAGAAGTGGTGCAGGCCGGGGTGGGTGGCCGGGGTGGTGGCGGCCTGCAGGGCGGCGACGATGTCGTCGAACTCCACCGTGAACGCCCCGTGCCGGGCGGCGAGTCGGGCGGCGGCGCGGCTCTTGCCGATCCCGGAGGCGCCGCCGATCAGCAGGACGTCCCACGGGCTTTCGTCGGTGTGCATACGGGCACGGTAAGCGGTTCGGGGTGGGGTGGGCTCGGTGGGGTGGGGGAGGCGGCCGGGGCGCGCCTTCCCGGCCCGGCCCCCGGCGCCCGACAGCCGGCCCATGGCCCGGTCCGTGGTCCGCCGCCCGCACCCCGTCGTGCGGGTGGCGGAAGCGGCGGCGGAAACGGGCGGCGGAAGCGGGTGGCGAGCGGACGCCGGAAGCGGGCAGCGGAGGCGGCGGCCGGCGCGGTCAGGTGCGGTCAGGCGCGGTCGTGGGTGGTGGCGCGGCGTACGGCCCAGGGCAGGACGAACCACAGGGTGGCGAAGATCAGCGCGATGACGCAGGTGATCGGCACGGCCACCGCCGCGCCGAGGATGACGTCGAGGACGAGCAGGACGGCGCCGGTCAGTGCGCAGGCGAGCAGCAGCAGGCCGGCCTGGGCGATGCGGGCGGAGACGGTGACGATCCGTTCCTTGCCGGGGTGGCGGTACAGGCCGCGGTGCAGGGCGACGGGGGTGGCGAGGACGGCCGCGGCGACGACGGCCAGCAGCAGGGTGGCGACGTAGATGTCCTGCTGGGCGTCGGTGAGTTCGGCGAAGCGCGGGGTGAAGGCGACGCCGAGGAGGAAGGCGAAGACGATCTGCACGCCGGTCTGCAGCACCCGCAGTTCCTGCAGCAGTTCCACCAGGCGCCGGTCGGCCCGGACGGCGGGGTTCTCCCAGCCGGGCGGGGGAGGGGCGGAGGGCGAAGGGGAGTCCGGCGGGGGCGGCGTGCTGGTCATGGACCACATTGTCGACGGAGGTAGCGGCCGGTCGCGGGAGGCCGGGGGGTGGCCGGTGGCGGTGGCGGTGGCGGGCGCGCGGGCCCGGCGCGGTCACCGGTCGTGGGCCGCCTGCCCGGTGCCGTCCAGGCGGGCCTGCCAGGCGGTGAGCAGGGTCTGCAGGGCGGCGGCCTCCTCGGGGTCCAGGTGGGCGAGCAGGCGGTGCTCGTTGCGCATGTGGGCGGTGAACGCCTCGTCGATCAGGCGCCGGCCGGCGTCGGTGAGGGCGACGACGCGTCCGCGCCGGTCGTCCTCGGCGGGGCGGCGGGTGACCAGTCCGGCGCGTTCCAGGCGGTCGATGCGCTTGGTCATCGCGCCGGTGGTCACCATCGTGTGGGCGGCGAGTTCGCCGGGGGCCCGTTCGTACGGGGCGCCGACGCGGCGCAGTGCGGCGAGCACGTCGAACTCGCCCTCGCCGAGGCCGTAGCGCTGGTAGACGAGGGCGAGCTCGGCGGTCAGGCGGGCGGCGAGGCGGTGCAGGCGGCCGATGACGGCCTGCGGGGAGACGTCGAGGTCGGGGCGTTCGCGCCGCCACTCGGCCTGGATCTGCGCGACGTGGTCGCCGGGGTCGCGGGGGGCGGCGTGGGCGGCGTGGTCGGCGTGGTCGGTCTCCATGGCAGCCAGTGTAGCGCGGATAGCTTCCCGAGAAGCTATATTGTCTTCCATGGAAGCCAATGTGCGGTGGGTGCTGCCGACCGCCCTCGCCCCCCTCACCTGGGGCGCCAACTACTACGTCACCCACGCCTACCTGCCCGCCGACCGCCCGCTGTGGGGCGCCGTCCTGCGCGCCCTGCCCGCCGGCCTGCTCCTGCTCGCCCTCGCCCGCCGCCGCCCGCACGGCCCGTGGTGGTGGCGCAGCGCCCTGCTCGGACTGCTCAACACCGCCGTCTTCTTCGTCCTGCTCTACCTCGCCTCCCAACTGCTGCCCACCAGCGCCGCCGCCACCGTCATGGCCGCCTCCCCGTTGGCGATGCTGCTCACCGCCTGGGTGCTGGCCGGCCAGCGCCCGCGCCGCGCCCACCTGGCGGGCGCCGTGGTGGGCCTGGCCGGAGTCGCGCTGGCCCTGTTCGGGGGACTCGGCACCGGCGGCGCCATCGGCTGGGCCGGGCTGGCCGCCTCGGCGGCGGCCATGCTCGTCTCCTCCGTCGGCTACGTGCTCGCCGCCCGCTGGCGAGAGGGCGCCGACCCGCTGGCCGCCACCTCCTGGCAGCTGACCGCCGGCGGCCTGATGCTGCTGCCGCTGGCCGCCGCCACCGAGGGCGCGCCCCCGGCGATGGACACCTCCACCCTGCTCGCCTTCGCCTACACCACCCTGATCGCCACCGCCCTCGCCTTCACCTGCTGGTTCGCCGGACTGCGCCACCTGCCGGCCGGGACGGTGGGGCTGCTCGGGCTGCTCAACCCGCTGGCCGGGGTGCTGCTGGGCACCGCGCTGGACGGGGACCCGTTCGGGGTGCGGCAGGGGGCGGGACTGGTGCTGGTGGCGGTCGGGATCCTCCTCGGACGGCCGCGCGGGCGGTCGGCGCAGCCCTCGTCGGCCGAGGCCGCCGCCGAGCCTTCCGCCGGCGCGCGCTTGCCCGATGATCGGGTCGCGTGATCTGCTGGCGCCAGCATCGCGTGCCGGTGACGGACTGCGTCAGGCATGGAGGTGCGGAACCGAAGGGACCGCCACCCGTGGCCTCCCCCGCCGGCGGCCGTACGGCCGCCCTCAGTCTTCAACTCTCCCGCGCGCACCAGGACTTGCGCCGCCGCCTCGCCGACGTCCGCTCGAACCTCGGCCGGCCCCGCCCGGACGGCGACACGCTCCTCACCCACTGCCTGGCCTTCTGTACCGCCCTGACCAACCACCACCAGGGCGAGGACAGCGGCCTCTTCACCCAACTCCTGCACGAACGCCCCGACTTGGCGCCGACCGTCGCCAAACTCGTCGAGGACCACGGGTTCATCTCCGCCATCCTCGCCCGCGTCCGCGACCTCGCCGAACAGGCCGCCCACCTGTCCGATGCCGACCCGGCCCACCTGGAAGCGATCGGACGCGAACTCGACGGCCTGGCCGCCATCATGGACTCCCACTTCGGCTACGAGGAACGCGCCATCGGTGCCGCCCTCGACGCCGGGGTGCCCGACGACGGCTGGTCCGCGCCGGTGCTGCGCTTCGCGGCCCCGCAGAACCCGCCGCCGCAGAACCCGCCGTCGTAAATCCCCGCTGCCGGAAAACCGCTGCCGGGAAAACCGTTGCCGGTAAACCGCCGTCGTAAAACCCGTCGCCCCGCCCGGCCCGCCTTCCCTACACTCGCCACGCAGCCGCGCCGCGCCATGCCGTGCGGCCGACCGTGCCGATGGACGAGACGAGAGAGGGGGCGAGCGGCCGTGCCGAAGCAGAGCGCCGCCGCCCCCTCTCCCGCGTCGCGGTACGAGGTGATCCTGGTGTCCCCGTCCTCCCGGTGCCCGCTGCGCGGCCGGCACCGGAGCAGTGCCGCCACCGTCTGAACCCCGGCATCCACGGCCCGCACGGGCCCGCCAGGAAAACGCACCTGACGTGTCGTCAGCACCGCCGAATCGCGCGCCCACCCGCAGGAAAACGCCTCGAAAGGCACCCGGGCCATGCGCACCGACACCACCGCCTCCGCCATTGCCGCCGTCCGCAACCTCGGCATCCTCGCCCACGTCGACGCCGGCAAGACCACCGTCACCGAGCGGATCCTCTACCTCACCGGCACCACCCACAAGCGCGGCGAAGTCCACGACGGCACCACCGTCACCGACTTCGACCCCCAGGAACGCGACCGCGGCATCACCATCTTCGCCGCCGCCGTCAGCTGCGCCTGGGCCGGACACCGGATCAACCTCATCGACACCCCCGGCCACGTCGACTTCGCCGACGAGGTCGAACGCTCGCTGCGCGTCCTGGACGGCGCGGTGGCGGTGTTCGACGCGGTCGCCGGCGTCGAGCCGCAGAGCGAGTCCGTCTGGCGCCAGGCCGAACGCCACGGCGTGCCCCGCATCGCCTTCGTCAACAAACTCGACCGCGCCGGCGCCGACCTGGACACCGCCGTCGCCTCCATCCGCGAACGCCTGCACCCGCGCCCGCTCGCCGTCCAACTGCCCATCGGCACCGAGGAGTCGTTCACCGGCGTCGTCGACCTGCTGCACCTGCGCGCCCACACCTGGCACGACGACGGCACCCCGGCCGCCGAGGGCCCGGTGCCCGCCCACCTCGCCGACCAGGCCGCCCAACGGCGCCGCGCCCTGGAGGAGGCCGTCGCCGAACTGAACCCCGAAGCCCTGGAGGAGTTCTGCGCCCACGGCGCCGTCACCGCCGCCACCCTCGCCACCGCCCTGCGCGAACTCACCCGCACCGGCGAGGCCGTGGTCGTGCTGTGCGGCTCCGCCTACCGCAACCGCGGCATCGAACCCCTCCTGGACGCCGCCGTCGCCTACCTGCCCTCCCCGCTCGACGTCCCGCCCGTCCGCTCGGCCGACGGCGCGCAGCAGCGCACCGCCGACCCCGAACAGCCCCTGACCGCCCTGGCGTTCAAGGTCGTCGCGGCCCCCACCGGCCGCCTCACCTACCTGCGCCTGTACGCCGGCACCCTGCACAAGGGAGCGACCGTGCTCGACACCGCCACCGGACGCCGCGAACGCGTCGCCCGCATCCTGCGCGTCATGGCCGACCGCCACACCGAGACCGACCACGCCCGCGCCGGCGACATCGTCGCCGTCATCGGCCCCAAGACCGCCCGCGTCGGCGCCACCCTGTGCGACCCCGACCACCCCGTCCTCCTGGAGGCACCCGTGAGCGCCGAACCGGTCGTCACCGTCGCCGTCGAGGCCCGCCGCGCCACCGACACCGACAAACTCGCCGCCGCCCTGGCCCGCCTGGCCGAGGAGGACCCCTCGCTGCGCCTGGCCACCGACCCCGAGACCGGGCAGCGCACCCTGTCGGGGCTGGGCGAGCTGCACCTGGAGGTGGCGGTGGAGAAGGTGCGGCGCGACAGCGGCATCGAGGCGGTCACCGGACGGCCGACGGTCGCGCTGCGCGAGGCCCTGGTCGAGGGCGTGCGCGGCTTCGTGTACCGGCACGCCAAGCAGGACGGCGGCGCGGGCCAGTTCGCGCACCTCGTCCTCGACGTCCACCCGCTCGCGGACGGCAGCGAGGGGGAGTTCGGGTTCGCCTCCACCGTCACCGGCGGGCGCGTGCCGCGCGAGTACGTGCAGGCCGTCGAGGCCGGCTGCCGCGACGCCCTCGCCGAGGGCCCGCACGGCGGCCACCCGGTCACCGGCGTCGCCGTCACCCTCACCGACGGGGCCACCCACCCCAAGGACTCCTCCGAGCTCGCCTTCCGCACCGCCGCCCGCCTCGGACTGCGCGAGGCGCTGCGGGCCTCGCGGATGCGGCTGCTGGAGCCGGTCGCGGAGGTGACGGTCACCGTGCCCGAGGACGCGCTGGGCACCGTCCTCGGCGACCTCGCCGCCCGGCGCGGCCACGTCCGGGCCACCACGGCCGGACGCGGCGGCACCGCGCAGGTGAGCGCGCTGGTGCCGCTGGCCGAACTGTTCGGCTACGCGAGCCGCCTGCGCGGGCGCACCCAGGGCCGCGGCACCTTCACCACCCGCCCGGCCGGCTACGCGCCCGCGCCGTCGCCCTCGCCCGTGAGCGCCGGCTGAGCCCGGTGCCCGGCCCTCCCCTCCCCGGGAGGGCCGGGCACCGGCCCGCACCCGACCGACGGGTCCGGACCCCGGCCCCTACAGCGCCCCGGCCTCGGCCGCCGCCCACGCCGACGGGTACAGCGGCCGCCAGCCCAGGTCCCGGCGCGCCGCGGCCGTCGACACCTGGCCCTCCCACGGGTCGAACGGCGCATCCGGCGAACCGCCCGGGTGTGTCAGGCCGTTGAGCGCGTGCAGGTCCCAGGCCGTCAGCGGCGCGTCGTCGCACACGTTGTACGTACGCCCCTCGATCCCGGGCACGGACACCGCCCGCCACAGCGCCTGCGCCACGTCCGCGTGGTGCACCACCGCCAGGCGCTGGTGCGCGGGCCAGTCGGCGGCCCACTGCAGCGACTGCGCCAGATGCGGATCGCCCTCCCCGTACACGAACGCCAACCGCGCCACCACCAGCGGAAGTTCGTCGCCCAGTGCGCGCAGCCCGGCCTCCGCCTGCGCCTTGGACGCCGCGTACACCCCCCACGCCGGATCCGGCGCCGGCCGGTCGTCCTCCACCGCGGGGCGTCCCAGCCCCCGCCCGTACACCAGGTTCGTACTGGTGTGGACGAACCGCGCCACCCCCGCCTTCGCCGCCTCCCGGCCCAGCGCCACCGCCGCGTCCCGGTTGACCGCCCACGCCGTCTCCTCCGGCACCCCGCGCAGCGCCGCCGCGACGTTCAGCACCACCTCGGCCCCGTCCAGTGCCCGCGCCCGGTCCGCCTCCTCGCACAGGTCGCCGACCACCACCTCCACGCCCGGCCCCGCCAGTACGGCCGCCTTCGCCGCGTCGCGTACCAGCACCCGCACCGCCGAGCCGTCCGCCCCGGCCCACCGCACCAGCCGCGGCACCAGCCGGCTCCCGACCGAACCGGTCGCGCCCGTCACCAGGATTGTCGCCATCGCCCGTCTCCTCCAGGGAAGTTGCCGTCCTCCGACACCCACCACCCTGTCCGCGGCGCGGCAGGCCCGCCAGAGACCTCCCGATCCAGGGACCGCCGATCCCCGGCTGGGGCCCGGGCGATCGGGCCTGAGTGGTCAGCCAGCCGCCATCCACTCCTCCATCCCTGATCTTGCGCGAGTATCCCCGGATTCAGCTGGGGAGGGGAGCGAGTTCATTGCCGGGGGCGCGGAGAGCCGGAATTCTGCGTGTTGTCAGTGGGGCGAGTTATGTTGATGGCACCGACCGAAGGGGGTGGGCCGAATGATTCGTGCGTACAAGTTCCTCCTGCGGCCCACCGTGCGCCAGGCGCAGGCGCTCGGCGAGATGCTGCGGGATCACTGCTCGCTGTACAACGGGGCGTTGCAGGAACGTCGCGGCGCCTACCGGCACCCGTCGAAGGCAAGCGTCACGTACGGGATGCAGTCCGTGCAGCTCAAGGAGATCCGGGCGTTCGACGCGGAGCGGCAGGGCCGCTGGTCGTTCTCTTCGCAGCAGGCGACGCTCCGCCGCCTGGACAGGGCGTTCGCCGCGTTCTTCCGCCGGGTCAAGTCTGGTGACACACCCGGCTACCCGCGCTTTCGGGGTGTGAGCTGGTTCGACACTGTGGAGTTTCCCAAGGACGGCGACGGCTGCCGGTGGGACTCCACCCCATGCGACCCCGTGACCCGGGTCCGGTTCCAGGGCGTGGGGCACGTCAGGGTGAACCGGCACCGTCCGGTAGTCGGCAGGGTCAAGACCGTCAGCGTCAAGCGCGAGGGCAAGCGTTGGTATGTGGTGCTGACAGCCGAGCAGGCCGCGCCCGAGCCGCTGCCGGCGACGGGCAGCGCGGTCGGCATCGACATGGGCATAGCAAACTTCCTCGCCGACTCCAATGGCGGGTTCGTGCCCAACCCCCGCCATGGCCGGAAGGCCGCTTCGAAGCTCGAAGCCGCGCAGCATGCCCTGTCCCGGTGCAAGCAGCGGAGCAACCGCCGCCGCAAGGCCGTTCAGCGCGTCGCCGACCTGCACCGCAAGGTCCGCCGTCAACGGCTTGACCACGCCCACAAGGCCGCCCTCGGCCTGGTCCGTGCGCACGACTTCATCGCGCACGAAGACCTCAAGGTCCGCAACATGGTGCGCACCCCCGCGCCAAGGCCCGACCCCGACCGGCCGGGCGGCTTCCTGCCCAACGGTGCGACGGCGAAGGCCGGGCTGAACAAGTCGATCAACGATGCCGGATGGGGGGTGTTCCTGACGATCCTCACCGCCAAGGCTGAAAGCGCCGGACGGGAAGTGATCGCCGTGAACCCCCGCAACACCTCCCGGACTTGTCCCACATGCGGGCACATCACAGTGGAGAACCGGCCCACCCAGGAGACCTTCCACTGTGTCGCCTGCGGCCACAAGGCCCACGCCGACACAGTGGGAGCCACCAACGTTCTACGGGCCGGGCTGGCCCGTCGCGAAGCCGTACCGGTATAGCGAGAAGCCCCCGGCTCCCGCCGGAGGAGGAGTCACCTGCAGGAAGACCTCTTGGTGGGTCGCGCGGGCCGTGGCGACCAGCGGGTCCTGCGGGCCGCGTCCGAAGGCCGAGGCGGCCCGGTCGACCCGGGCGAGGTACTCGTCGCGGGTGATCGTGCCGTCGCCGTCGCTGTCCAGCATCGTGAAGATGCGCCGCTTCGCCTCGTCCGACATATCGTCACCATCCGTTCGTATCAGGGAGTTTTACGACCGGAACGCTATCGGTGGGGCGAGTCGGCGTCGGGGAGGCGCGGCCCGGCGGGCCAGGGATCGGCGGTCCCTGGATACGCACCGCCCGGCGCGCCATGCTGGGGGCATGATCGATCGCGCGGCGCTGGCCGACTTCCTCACCCGGACCCGGGCCCGGCTCGCCCCCGCCGACCTGGGGCTGCCGCCCGGGGCGCGGCGCCGCACGCCCGGGTTGCGGCGCGAGGAGGTCGCGCAGGTGGCGGGCCTGTCGGTGGACTACTACGCGCGCCTGGAGCAGCGGCGCGGGCCGCAGCCCTCGCCGCAGCTGCTGGCCGCCCTGGCGCGGGCGCTGCGTCTCAGCGAGGACGAACGCGACCACCTGTTCCGCCTCGCCGGGCACGAGCCGCCGCGCCGGCACGGGCCGCTCGGGCACGTGCGGCCGGGGCTGCTGCTGATCCTGGACCGGCTGCACGACGCGCCCGCCCAGGTGGTCTCCGACCTCGGCGACGTCCTCGCGCAGAACGCGATGGCCGCCGCCGTCTTCGGCGACACCGGCGCCCTGCCGCCGGGGCGGCGCAACCTGCTGCTGCGCTGGTTCACCGAACCGCACACCCGGGCACTGTTCCCGCCCGAGGACCACGAAGACCTGGCCCGCGCCCACGTCGCCGCCCTGCGCGCCGCCCGCACCGCCCGCCCCGGGGACCGGCGCGCCGCCGAACTGCTGGAGCAACTCCTCGCCACCGGCGACGAGTTCACCTCCCACTGGGAGCGCCACGAGGTCGCCCGGCGGCGCAGCGGCCGCAAACGGGTGCTGCACCCGGTGGTGGGGGAGCTGGACCTGGAGTGCGAGGTGCTGGCCGCCGGCGGCGAGGACCAACTGCTGCTCGTGCACACCGCCGCGCCCGGCAGCGACTGCGCCTCCCGCCTGGACCTGCTGCGCGTCGTCGGCGCCCCCGCCCCCGCCTGAGGCCCTGACCGGTTCCCATGGCGACGCCGCCACCGGTGAGGGTCGTCCGGCAGGGGCGGCACCACGCTCCGGCTGTCCGCACCGAAGACCGCAGGCTCATCGCGGCGACCGAAGACCCGCAGGCTCATCGCGGCGAAGGTGCGCTGAGACGAGGGCGCACGGAGACGATGGCCGGCCTCGCGGTCCGCTGCGCCCCGGTCAGACGGATCCCCAGACGGCGCCCGCCCGTTCGGCAGCCTCGCCGCCCTGGCGCACGCCCTCCCGGTAGGCGCCGACCCAGGTGTCCCAGTCCGGCCGTTCGGAGTCCAGCACCGCCCGCGCCCCGGCGTCGGGGGCGAGCGCCACGGCCGACGGCCAGGGCGTGAGGTCGGTGGGCGGGTGGCGGTGCGCCAGCGGCTCGACCACGACCAGCGCGCGGGCCCCGGTGGCGAGGTCGGCGTTGGTGCCCGCGCGCAGCGCGCCGTCCATGCCGTGGCGGCCGCCGGGCAGGGTGACGGGCACCTCCACCCCCGGGAACGCGCTGGAGGCGGCGACCGCGCGCAGCAGCGGCACACCGTCGGCACCCGTCCACACCAGCTCCTCGCCGCTGTCCGCGTCCACGGCGGTGATCAGCAGGCGCCGTCGGCGAGGCCACTCGGGCGCGCCGATCAGGGCCTCGCGGCGGGCCAGCAGGTCGCTTTCGGCCTCGGCGCCGGCGCTCGCCAGCGCGATCCGCCCGACCTGGCGGCGCGCCTCGGCCGGATCCAGGCCCCGGCCGAGCACGGCGAACACCTCGCCCGTGGCGGCCGGGTCGGGCCGGCGGGCCGGGCCCTGGGACCGGTGCTGCGGGTCCACGATGCGGCCCGGGTCCTGTCCGGTGGCCAGCAGCGCGGCCACGATCGCCCCGGCCGAGGTGCCGACCGTCAGCTCCGCCGCGCCCAGGTCCACTCCGGCCTCGCGCAGCCCGTTCACCAGCCCGGCCGTCCACGCCATGCCCAGCCGGCCCCCGGGCCCGAGCACCAGCGCCCGCCCGAGGCCGTGACCGTCCGTCACAGCGACCCCGTTCCCCATGGCTTCCCCCTTCGTCACGGCGACCCCCGCCGTTCTTGAAACAGTCGTACCATAAACTCGTCCAGCAGTGCCCACCCGGTGCCGACCAGCCGTCACCGGGCCCCGGAGAAAGGACCGACCGCCGTGGGACGACCCGCCGACCCCGCCCGCCGCGAGCGCACCCTGGCCGGGGCGACCGACCACGTCCTGGCCCACGGGCTGGCCGGACTGAGCCTGCGCCCCTTGGCCGCCGCCCTCGACACCAGCCCGCGCATGCTGCTCTACGACTTCGGCAGCAAGCAGGAACTGGTGGCCGCCGTCCTCGCCGAGGCCCGCCGCCGTGGCGCGGCGCGCCTGGCCGGATGCCCCCCGTTGGGGGCGGGCACGCCCGCGCAGCGGCTGCGCGGCATCTGGGCGTGGCTCAGCGCGCCCGAACGCGCCCCGTTGGTCCGGCTGTTCTTCGAAGTCCACGCCGACGGGCTGGCCCACCCCGAGCACTACCCGGACCGCGCCCGGGCCGTCACCGACTGGTTCGACACCCTGGGCGCCGCCTTTCGCGACGTCGCCGACGGCGAGGGCGACACCGCCACCCCCACCCTGGTCATGGCCGTCCTGCGGGGCCTGCTGTTCGACCTCACCACCACCGGGGACCGCGAGCGCGCCGACCGGGCCCTGGAACGCTTCGCCGACCTGCTGGGGTCCTGACCCGCCCATCGCGCGGGTGCCATACGGCGTCCGTCCCGCCCGGCGTCCCGCCGGAGACGCACGTGCCGGAGACGCACGTGCCGGGCCCCGCCGCCTCGGTGGGGCGGCGGGGCCCGGCACGCGGCGCGGCCGGCTGACCTACCTTCGGGTGGTGGCGCGGGTGCGGCGGGTGAGGGAGTCGAGGACGACGGCGGCGAGCAGGACGGCGCCGGTGATCATGTACTGGATGGCCTGGGCGGCGTGGACCATGTCCAGTCCGGTGGTGATGGACTGGATGACCAGGATGCCCAGCAGCGCCGACCAGGTCTTGCCGCGGCCGCCGAAGAGGCTGGTGCCGCCGATGACGGCGGCCGCGATGGCGCTCATCAGCACGTTGCCGCTGCCGAGTTGCTTGTCGGCGGAGCCCTGCTGGGAGGCGTAGAAGAGGCCGCCGAGGCCGGCCAGGAACGCGGAGAGCACGAACACCGAGATCCGTACCCGGGCGACGTCGACGCCGGCGCGCCGGGCCGCCTCGACGCCGCCGCCGACCGCGAAGACCTGCCGCCCGTAGCGGGTGCGGCGCAGTACGAAGTCGGTGGCGAGGACGGTGCCGAGCAGCACGACCAGGGACAGCGGCAGGCCGCGGTCCTGGTTGAGGGCGTAGGCGGTGGCCAGGGTGAGGACGGTGAGCGCTCCGGCGCGTACGGCGGTGTCGGCGCCGGTGCGGGCGGTGAGGCCGGCGGCGCGGCGGCGGCGGGCGGTGTACAGGTGGGCGAGCAGGTAGAGGACGGGGGCGAGGACGGCCAGGGCCCAGGCGTAGGCGATGTCGCCGTCGCCGAGGAAGGTGGTGTCCAGGCTCGCGATGACGCCGTCGTGGCGGTTGTTGGCGGTGCCGCCGTCGCCGAGGACGTACTCCTGCAGGCCGCTCCAGGCGAGCATGCCGGCCAGGGTGACGACGAAGGCGGGCACGCCGACGCGGGCGAAGAAGAGGCCGTGCAGCAGGCCCATGACGCAGGCCGCGGCCAGGGCGAGGAGGATCGCGACCCATTCGTTGAGGCCCTGGCGTACGGTCAGCACCGCCGCCATCGCGGCGCTCGCGCCGGCGACGGAGCCGAGTGACAGGTCGATCTCGCCGAGGATGAGGACGAACACGACGCCCACCGCGATCAGGCCGGGGCCGGCGATGAAGCGGCTGATGTTGGTGAGGTTGTCGGCCTGCAGGAAGTGGTGGGTGACGGACTGGAAGACCACGGCGATCACGACGAGGCCGACCACGACGGGCAGTGAGCCGAGTTCGCCGGTGGCCAGGCGGCGCCGGACGGCCTCCAGGTGCCCGGCCCATCCCTGCGCGGGCGCGTGCAGCCGCGGGTCGGGCGCGCCCGGCGCGGGGGAAGCCGTGGGCGCGGGGGAGGCGGTGGTGGGGACGGGTGCTTCGGGGGTGGTCATGCGGCGTCGGCCTCCTCGCTGCGGCGGGCCTTGCGGCGGGCGTGGGCGTTGTCGCTCGCGCCGGTGATGGCGGCGACGATCTGTTCCTGGGTGGTGTCGGCGACGGGGAAGACGCCGTTGTTGCGGCCCAGGCGCAGTACGGCGACGGTGTCGGCGACGGCCCGCACGTCGGCCATGTTGTGGCTGACCAGCACGACGGCCAGGCCGCGCTCGCGCAGCCGTTCCACCAGGTCGAGGACCTGGGCGGTCTGCTCGACGCCGAGGGCGGCGGTGGGCTCGTCCAGGATGACCAGGGACGGCTCGCCGACCAGGGCGCGGGCGATGGCGACGACCTGGCGCTGCCCGCCGGACAGGGCGGCCACGGGGGTGCGCACGTCGGGGATGCGGATGGCGAGGGTGTCCAGGAGGTGGCGGGCGTGCTGCTCCATGTCGACTTCGTCGAGCAGGCCGCGGCGGCGTTTCTCGCGGCCCAGGAACAGGTTGGCGATGACGTCGAGGTTGTCGCACAGCGCGAGGTCCTGGTAGACGGTCGCGATGCCGAGGGCGGCGGCGTCCTGCGGGCGGGCCAGGCGTACGGGCTCGCCGTGCCAGGTGACGGTGCCCCCGTCGACGGGGTGGACGCCGGCGATGGTCTTGACGAGGGTGGACTTGCCGGCGCCGTTGTCGCCGACGAGGGCGAGGACCTCGCCGGCGTGGACGGTGAGGTCGACGTCGGTGAGGGCCTGGACGGCACCGAAGCGCTTGGAGACCGAGCGCAGCTGGAGGACGGGTGCGCCTGTCACGTGTGAACCACCTTGGAGTGGGCTGGGGCAGGGGCTGCTCGGGTTCCCGAGGAGGCGTTCCCGAGAAGGCGTCCCCGAGGAGGCGTTCCCGAGGAGGCGTCCCCGAGGAGGCGTCCCTGAGAAGGCGTTCCCGAGGAGGCGTTCCTGAAGGGGCCGGGGCTACTTGAGGCCCGCGGCGGCGCAGGCGGCGGCGTAGTCGGCGGTGCAGATGTCGGAGGCCTTGTAGAGGCCGTCGGCCAGCACGGTGGCGGCGATGTTGTCCTTGGTGACGACCTTGGGGTCCAGCAGCTTGGCCGGGATGTTCTTGGCGGTGGCGCTGTCGACGCTCGCGGTGGCGACGGTCTTGACGTCCTTGCCCTGCAGGAGGTCGACGGCCAGTTCGGCGGCGGTCTCGGCGAGCGGCTTGTAGGCCTTGTAGATGGTGTAGGCCTGGTCGCCGTTGACGAGGCGCTGGACGGCGTCGAGGCCGGCGTCCTGGCCGCCGACGGGGACCTTGATGCCGGCGCCCTTGAGCTGGGTGATGATGGCGCCGGCCATGCCGTCGTTGGCGGAGTAGACGGCCTGGAAGCCGTTCTTGCCGAGCTCGGTGACGGCGGCGGAGATCTTCTGGCCGGCGACGGTGGGGCTCCACTGGCCGGACTGCTCGTAGACGACCTTCTTGACCTTGCCGTCGAGGACCTTGTGGGCGCCGGACTTGAACTGGGCGGAGTTGGGGTCGGCCTCGTCGCCGTCGATCATGACGATGTTGGCGTCGGCTGCCTGCGCGCCCAGCGCGTCGAGCAGGGCCTGGCCCTGGAGTTCGCCGACCTTCTCGTTGTCGAAGGAGGTGTAGGCGGCGATCGGTCCGCCGGCGAGGCGGTCGTAGGCGAGGACCTTGACGCCCTTGGCGGCGGCCTCCTGGACCCAGCCCTCGGTGGACTTGGCGTCGTAGGGGTCGAGGATGATCACCTTGACGCCCTGGGTGAGCAGGGTGTCGAACTGCTGCTTCTGCTTGGCCGCGCTGCCCTCGGCGTTGTTGTAGAGCACCTTGCACTGCCCGCACAGGGACTTGACCTTGGCCTCGATGAAGGGCTTGTCGAAGGACTCGTAGCGGACGGAGGAGGCGTTCTCGGGCAGCAGCAGGCCGATGGTGCCGGAGTCGCCGGCGGAGGTGGCGTCGCTCTTGGTGCCACCGGCCTTCCCGCAGGCGGCGGTCATGGACAGGGCCAGCGCGAGGCCGGTGGTGGAGACGAGGACGCGGCGCAGTACGACATTCATACGGGTGCCTCTCCCTGGGGCCGCCGCGGCTCTGCGGCGGGGTGGGGGGAGTCAACCTGAGCGTGTACATGGCGTCAATAAGTAGAACCAAACTGCCCGGAATCCACCTCGACTCGTCATCTTCATGAACACGCCCCGGTGAAGACCCGGGAAAATGGGGGTGCCCGCCGCTCCCCCGTGCGGCGGGCACCCCCGACTTGCGGTGACGCTCGGATGACCGCCCGTCAGGGGCGGTCGAGGGTGATCGAGTTGATCGGACCCAGGTCGTAGTAGACGCCCCGCTGGGCCGCGATGTCGTAGACGCAGTCCCCGCCGCCCGAACCGCGGCACAGGTGCGCGTGCGCGCCGCCGGTCTGGTTGTTCAGCACCCAGTGGTTGCCGTACTGGTTGCTCAGGTTGTGGGCGCCGTAGCTCCAGTACACGTCGGTGGGGGAGACGGCCGGGTCCTGGTTCTGCGGGTAGACGCAGACCGCGCCGGACGGGCAGTTCGCCCAGGAGCCGTCCGCGGCGCCGGCGCTGCCGGTGCCCATCGCGGTCAGGGCGGCGGTGGCGAGACCGAGGGCGGCCAGGGCGTGGGTGATCCTGCGCATGGGGTGGTTCTCCCTTGGCTGGTGCGGGGCCCGGCGATCGACCGGACCGGTGCCCGTCAGCCTAGGAACGCACCGGCCGCAGCGGTCCCTGACATCTGACAGGGGCGCGCCGCCTTGCCACACGCCCCTGACCGGCGTACTCGGCGACGCCTGCACAGCGCGAGGTGCGTCAGCGCGGGGTACGTCAGCGCGGGGTGCGTCAGTGCGGGTGGCCCAGGTACGGGAACGCGGGCAGCAGGTCGGTGTGCGGGCCGATGTGATCGGTGGGCACCGTGCCGTCGGTGAGCATCGACAGCCGCGCCGAGGTGACGTCGTCGCTCAGCGTGCGCCCGTTCGGATAGCCGGCCGCACGGGTGCGGTCGTAGCGCAGGATGTCCGGCAGCACGAGCCGCAGCTGCGCCTCGGCCGCCTCCGTGGTGTACCCGCCGAAGTGCTGCAGCTTGGCCGTCCACGGCGCACGGTAGGTCTGCCAGTCCTCGGCGGGCTCACCCGCGTTGTACGCGTCCTTGACGTCCTCCTCGTTGAAGTACGCCGTCAGCGACGGGTGCGCCCCCCGGTCCACCGACACCAGCCGCCCGTCCTTGCGCACGCTCACCCGCGTCCACACCCCGATCTGCGGCGCGTCGCCGAACTCCGCCTCGGGCGCCTCCAGCACGATCCCGAACACGTTCTTGTCCGCGCCCCAGTCCACCCCCGTCCACCGGAACTCGTGCACGATGCCGTCCAGGTCCGCGAAGAACGGGTCGCTGCGCAGCCCCGCGCTCACCCGGTACGGACCCGCCTCCACCACCGCCGGGGTGTCCGTGAAGCTCACCGGCGCACCCGACACCAGCGGCTCGCCCGTCGCCTCGTGCCCGCGCGCCCCCTCGCCGGTGGCGCGCCGCACCGTCATGGTCTGCGCACCGCCGACCGGTTCGGAGAAGGTGAAGCTGAAGGCGAGATCGGCCCGGTTGTCGCCGTCGGTGTCGATGTTGATCCGGTACACCGCCTCCGGGTGGAAGGCCTGCCCGCCGGTCGGCGCGACCGGGTTGACGTTCATGATCAGCACGGTCCGGCCCGCCTGCGGCGAGGCGAAGGCGAACAGGTCGGTCAGGTCCAGGCGCGCGTCGCCGTCGGGCGAGCGCAGGTTCGGTCCGCTGAGATGGTGCGACAAGACGGGTCTCCCGCTTCGAGTGCGCACGTGCGCGTGAACGCGTGCGCGTGCGTGCTGGCGTGTGCGTGCTGGCGTGTGTACGTGCGTGCGTCGGGTGCTTCGTACGGATGGCCCCACCCCTGCGGCCATTGCTAACACGCCCGCCCGCCCCCGGCCCGCCCGCTGCTCCGCGCGGACTAGCGCAGCCCCGGACGGCCGCTCCGGACGGCCGCTCCGGAGGGCCGTTCTAGAGGGCCGGCGGTGCCTGCTCGCCGAGCAGGACCGGCAGGGCGTGGTGCCCGTTGGAGATCATCGACTCGACGGGCCGCAGCTCGGTGCCCGGCGCGAGGGCGAGGTCGGGGAAGCGTTCGAAGAGCTTGCGCAGCGCGGTCTGCCCCTCCACGCGGGCCAGCGGGGCGCCGATGCAGAAGTGCGGGCCGTGGCCGAAGGCGAGGTGGTCCTTGGCCGGGCGGGTGACGTCGAAGTCCGCGCCGCTGTCGCCGTAGCGGGCGGGGTGGCGTCCGGCGGCGGCGTAGGAGGCGAGGATCGCCTCGCCCCGGGGGATGGTCGTCCCGCCGGGCAGCTCGATGTCCTCCACGGCGTAGCGCAGCGGCAGGTGCGCCACGGGGGCGTCGCGGCGCAGCGCCTCCTCGACGACGTCGCCCCAGCCGGCCTTGCCCGCGCGGACCAGGGCGAGCTGCTCGGGGTGGGTGAGCAGGGCGGCGATGCCGTTGTCGATGAGGTTGACGGTGGTCTCGTAGCCGGCCGAGACGACCAGCAGCAGGGTGTCGCGCAGTTCCTCCTCGGTCAGGGCGCTGCCGTCGCCCTCGCCGCCCTCGCCGCCGCTCTCGCCGTTCCCGCTGTCGCCGTTCTCGCTGTCGGTGTCGCGGGCGGCGATCAGCAGGGAGGTCATGTCCTCGCCCGGCTCGCGGCGCTTGGCGGCGATCAGCTCGTCCAGCATGGTGTAGAACGCCACCGTGTTGGCCCCGGACTCCTCGGGAGTGAGGGTGGTGTCGAAGACCCGGTCGACGGTGGTGCGGAACCGGTCCTTCAAGTCGTCGGGCAGGCCGAGGAGTTCGGCGATGACCCGGATGGGCAGCGGGTAGGCGAGGCGTTCGCGCAGGTCCACCACGGTGTCCGGGCCGGCCGTCGCAAGGTCGTCCAGCAGGACGTCCGTCAGCTGCCCGACGCGTGCGGTCATGGCGCTGATCCGGCGGGCGGTGAACGCGGTGCCCACCAGGCGGCGCAGGCGGCGGTGGTCCGCGCCGTGCGCGGTGAACATGTTGCGGGCGCTCACCCACAGCGCCAGCGGCCAGGTGGGGACCACCTCGGCGAAGGCCGGCCAGTGCAGCAGGGGGTCCTTGGAGACCCGGGGGTCCTTGAGCAGCTCCTCCAGCAGGGCCGGGTCGGCCACCGCCCAGGCCCGCACCCCCAGGATGTCGACGGGCGTGGCCGGGCCGCGCGCGTGCAGCTCGGCGGTCTCGGCGTCGCGGTCACGGCCGGTCGGGTCCAGGACGAGACGGTCCACGGGGGGCTCCTCCACGGGTGCGGTGACGGGTGCGGTGTGACGGGTGCGGTGACGGTGCGGTGACGACGCGTGGCCGCGCGGCCGCGCCCCCGGACGAGGATGCGGCCCCGGGCGCGCCCGCGTCGAGAGGGCCTGCGCGACGCGAGAGGTGACGCAGGCCCAGGGCGGCAGCGGCCGCCGGCCCGGCGTACCGTGCACGAATGGACAGCCGCACCGACGCCCCCGCCGACAGCCGTACCGACAGCCGTGCCGCGACGCCCACCTGGCGGGTCGTCGAGAGCGCGGGCCTGGAGACCGCCTGGGTCGACCTCGGCCCCACCGCCCTGACCGCCCGCGGGCGCGTCGCCGCCGCCGAGCCCGCGCCGTACTGGCTCACCTACGAACTCGAGACCGGCGAGGACTTCACCACCCGCCGCATGCACGTCACCGCCCACACGTCCGGCGCCGTGCGCACCCTCGACCTGCGCCGCGAGGAGGCCACCGGCCGCTGGAGCGTCGACGGGCGCCAACGCCCCGACCTCGCCGGCGCCCTCGACTGCGACCTGGGCCTGTCCCCGCTCACCAACACCCCGCCCGTCCTGCGCCACGCCCTCCACCGGGGCCCGGGCGAGCAGAGCCTCCTGATGGCCTGGATCCGCGTACCGGACCTGGCGGTCCTCCCCTCCCACCAGACCTACACCCACCTGCGCCGCCACGAGGACGGTGGCGCCACCGTCCGCTACACGTCAGGCGACTACCACGCCGACCTGCTGCTGGACCCGGACGGCCTCGTCGTCGACTACCCGGGCCTGGCCCACCGCATCGCCTGACCGCATCGCCTGACGCCGGCCGCCCCCACCGGACGCGGGAAGTCGGCCCGGCCGACTTCCCACTCCCCGCACCTGCGCCCCCTCCGCCCCCGCGCCTGCGCCTGCGCCCCAAACGCCCGGGCCGTCAGGCCGACGGCAGCGCCCCCAGGGCGTGCAGGCCGGTGCGGCTGCCCCGGAAGACCGCCGAACCGGCCGCGGCCAGGAACACCCTGGTGTACTCGGTGTCCCCCTTGAGCCGCTCCGGCTCGTCCCGCCAGCGCGGCCGCCCCGTCGCGAGGTCGAACGCGAACAGCCGGTCGTCGTTCGTCCCCACGTAGGCGGTGCCGTCGGCGGCGGTCATCGAACTCATCCCGCGCCCCAGGCCCACGGGCACGCCGGCCGTCCAGCGGGTGTCGCCGGTGTCCGCGTCCAGCACCGTCAGCCGGTTCCCGCCGAGCAGGCAGACCGTCCGGTCGGCGACCGACAGCGGGCCCGCCACGGGCAGCCGCCCGCGCTGCCACCGCACCTGACCGGTCGCCGCGTCCAGCGCGAAGACGGCCGCGGAATTCTGCGCCGGACCGTTCTGCTTGACGTAGACGGCGCCCCGGTCGACGACCGGACGGTCACCGAGGCCACCGACCGCGTCCTGCGCCCAGCGCCGCTCACCGGTGCCCGCGTCGAACGCGAGCAGCCCGCCGTACCGGCCCGCCGCGTACACGGTGTCCCCGGCCAGCGCCAGGACCCCCGACGCGCCCGGGTCACTGCTCCAGCGCACCGCGCCGGTGGCCGCGTCGTAGCAGCGCAGCGAGGACCCGTGGGCCGCGAACACCCGGCCGCCGCCGACCACCGGATCCTGGTCCCACGCGTCCTCGGCCCAGTCCGGCAGCGCCGCCTCCCAGCGCAGCTCGCCCGACGCCGCGTCGAGCACGTGCACACCGCTCGTGGAGACCACGCACACCACGCCGTCCCCCGCGGCCAGCCGCCACCCGCCCGAGGTGTCCAACTGCCAGACGCCCAAGTGGTCGACGGGCGCGGCCGCCCCGACCACCCGGCTCCAGCGCACCGCGCCGGTCCGCGGATCGAGCGAGCGCACACTGCCGTCGTACCCCGAGGCGAACAGCCCCTGCTGCTCCCCGGCGGGCAGCACGACCCGCCCGCCCATGCCGGGCGAGCTCCACAGCCGCGGGCCGCGCGCGTCGTCCCGGCGCGCCCACCAGCCGATCCCGCCGGCGACGGCGAGCGCGCCGAGGCCTCCGGCGGCGCTGAGCAGCAGCCTCCTGCGGTCGATCCGGGGAGGAGTCGCGGACGGGGACGGTTCGTTCTGCATGGCGTCGGTCTTCACATCGATCATGACTTCGGGTACGGACCTGCGGTTCCCGCAGGCCGGGCGGTCGGGCGGTCGGGCAGTTGTGCGGTTGTGCGGAGGGGCGACTAGGAGGCGGTCCAGTCGTTGCGGTCGGGGGTGCCGAGGGTCCGGACGTGCTCGCCGTCGGCGTCGTCGAAGGAGTCGGTGGCGATCTTGAACTCGTGGCCGTTCGGGCGGATCCCGAACAGCGTCACCTTCTCGTTGCTCTGGAGGCGCTGGTGGTGGCGGCGGTGAGGCCGACGGCGGAGATCAGGCCGGCGGCCAGCAGCAGGCCGGTCGCCCGGACGGAACGGGGGGCAGCGGACACGGGATCCTCCGGAGGTCGTGGAACGGCAGGGGACGCGACGCGCGCCCCCATCCGCTCAACGGCCCCTCCCTGCACTCCGGTTCACCATGCGCATGCCAGGGGGGAAGGGGAGCGGGAAGTCGGCCGGGCCGACTTCCCACTCAACCGGCCCAAGCCCAAACGCGTGCGACCGGACACCCCGGCCTGGCATCATGACCCCCATGACCACCTGCCGAAAGGCCCATGCCGCGTAACCGGCCGCGCGCCCTGCGCGCCGAAGGAACAACCCGAGGCCCGTCCCCCCGCTCCCGGGACTGCGCCCCACCGCCGCGCATCCACGGACTCTCCACCCGCACCAGCCTGGCCGTCCACCGCCTCGAGGAGCGCTGCGACAGCTTCTACCTCCACCCCGGCGCCACCGACCGGGCACTACGGCGTTACCGCACATTCCTGCACCCACCGGGCCGGCGCCCGCTCTACCCGCAGGAGTCGATGTGCCCCTCGTGCCCGGGCTGCGCCTTCGACGACGTCCGGCACGCCCGCGACGTGCTGGACGCCGTCCTGGAACGACTGCCGCCCCGCCCCCGCACCGAACTCGCCCGCCTCGTCAGGCCCCTGGACGTGGCGCTCCACCGCCGCACCCTGCCCGACCCCTTCGCCCACCGGCGCCCCTGGCGCGCCGAATACTGGTGGCACCGCCGCCTGGGCGACCCCGCACGGGGATGACAGCCGTGCCCCGCCGAACCCCTGGCCGCCCCCAGCCCCTCGTCCGACGTGCCATCAGCGGATCCTCACCCAGGGGTGCCCCCGGTCGACGCGGCGTGCCAAGGCCCGCCGGCGTACGGCGGGCCGGGGAAGCCGAGCCGCCCACGCGGACGGCCGCCCACGCCGACGGCCGACCCGACCGTGTGGGGGACAGGCAACAGCGGCTTTCGGTTGCGCCCGCTGCTCCTCGGTCGGGTCGAGCCGCCTCGTCACCGGCGGGGCGGGCCTCGCCCCACCACGTGATCGGGTCTGCGGCGCCGGGTACCGGGCCGGTCAGCCGGTCAGCCGATCAACTGATCAGCCGATGTACTCGGAGGGAGAGAAGACCTTGCCGGACCAGTTGCCGTCGATGACCAGCTGGCCCTGGGCCTGGGCGTAGCCGCCCGCGCCGATCCAGTCCCAGCCCGCGCCGCACCAGGAGCCCGGGTCGCCCGCGGTCATGCCGTAACAGGTGGCGTAGTCCTCGTAGCCGCCGTTGTGGTTGACCCAGACCACGCCGGTGATCGTGTGGTTGCCGTGGTTGGTGACGTGCAGCGACGGGTAGACCGAGTAGCCGCTGACATTGATGCACGCCTGAGCGTAGACGTCCCCGGCGACCTGCTGGGTCGCGCCGCAGTACGTGCCGGAGGTGACGGCGTTGGCGCTGCCGGCGCCGAGCGCGAGGGTGGAGAGGGTGGCGGCGGCGACGGCCGCCGCTGCGAGCGTCCTGCGAGCGATCACGTTCGTGAGTCCCTTCGACAGTCACGGGTTTGCGCGGTGGATCCAGGAAATCCCGGACCGGTCGGGCCGGTCGAATGATTCGATGGATTTCGATTCCCGGTGGGGGAGGGGGCTGCCCGTGATACGCGTCCGGCTCGGTGTCGGCGGCCTGGGGGCTGTCAGGTTCGCGGTGTCTCCGCTGGACTCCGCGAAGGACCTGCTCTACGCCCTCCGACGGACCCCGCACACGCTCAGCGCCGAGTGGCGGGCCCGGACCAGGCAGGCGCTGTCACACCAGCGGCTCGGGCTGCTGGGCGCGGTGGGCGGCGGCGGCCCCTGCGGCTACGCCCCGGACTTCCTGCGGCCCGAGTCGCAGGGCTTCCAGACGGGCCTCGACGTGGCGCTGCACGACGTCGCTACCACCCCGGCGGAACGGATCGGCTACGAGCTGGCGTTGGCCATCCACGGCCACCCGTGGGACCCCGACCCGGACCAGCGCTCCACCCGACCGCTCCGACGGGTCCTCGAACGCGGAGAACAGCACTTCGCGCACCATCTCGCCGACGAGATGGCACAGTTCTGGCACGCGGCACTGGCACCGTCATGGCCCGGCATCCGAGCCCGGCTGGAGGCGGACGTCAGCGCCCGCGCCACCGCCATCGCCCACCACGGGCTCGCCGACACCCTCAACCACCTGGCCCCGAACCTGCAGTGGCGCGACGGCGAACTGACCGTCGGCCTGCGCCCCGGCAGCCCCCACGGCCTGACCCTGGACGCCGACGCCGTGATCCTGGTGCCCAGCGTCTTCGCCGACCAGGCCATCTTCTGCGCCGGGGAACCACCGGGCGCACCCGCCCCGCGCACTCCGCTGATCGTCTATCCCGCGGCCCCGGCCGCCTGCCTCGCCCCGTCGGGCGAACACCGGCTCATCGGCGCGACCAGGGCGAGGATCCTCGCCGAACTCGGCGCGCCCCGCTCCACCGCGGAACTCGCCCGGCGGCTGTACCTGAGCCCGGCGACCGTCTCCTACCACCTGCAGATCCTGCACCGGGCCGGGCTCGTCACCCGCCGGCGCCACTCCCACCACGTCCTGTACCAGCGACTCGGAGCGAGCCCGGGCCGGGGCCCTGGGCTCGGCGGCGCCCCGGCCTGACCCCGCGACCCGGCACCGGGAAGAGGATCCGACGGCCGCTGTGCCCACCGGCTGTTGATCGGCTGTCTACCGGCGGCTGGCCCACTGAGGGGGCCAGTGTTCCGTTCGCGGTCGGGAGGATCCTCGTGATCAGGCGGGTAGTTCGAGCAGTGGTCGGTGTGGCGGCGGTCGTGGTGCTCGGTGTCGCGGGCACGCAGGTCTCCGCAGGTGCGGCCCCGCGCGTCGCGGTGGAAGCCGTCGGCCCGGCGGCCCCCGAGGCCTGCGCCGGCAGCCCTGTCAGCTGCACATGACGGGCCGCAGTGCCGGCCGCAGTGCCGGCCGGGGTACCGGTTTTCGAGAACCGACCCGCGAGGGAAGGGACGGATGACCGACCTCGTGACGCGTCGCCTGCGGCTACGGCGGTTCAGCCGTGACGACGCGCCGACCCTGGCCCGCTACCGCTCCGATCCCCGCATCGCCCGCTACCAGACCTGGCGTTCGCCGATCGATCAGGCGCAGGCGCAGGAGATCGTCGCCGGCTACCTCACGGAGAGCCCCGACGGTCCCGGCTGCTTCCAGTACGCGATCGAGCTGGCCCGGCGCCCCGGCCTGATCGGCGACCTCGCCGTCGCGATCGAGACCGGCCGCGACCAGGCCGTCATGGGCATCACCCTGGCCCCGGACATGCACCACCGGGGCTACGCGACCGAAGCGATGACCGCCGTGGCGGACCGCCTCTTCGCCACCGGCGTGCAACGGATCACGGCCGCCTGCGACGTCCGCAACACGGCGTCCGCGAAGCTCCTGCGACGCGTCGGCTTCCAACAGCGGCGCCGGGAGCACCAGTACGTGGAGCAGCGCGGCACCCACGCCGACCTCCTGCTGTTCGGGATGTCGAGCGGGCAGCTGCGCCGCCCCTCATGAACCCGCCGGGAACCAACCGGGTTCCACGGCGAACACCCAGCGCACTCACGCGTGATCACCACAGGAGGACCACCATGGTGGATCCAGGCCGCGTTTCAACCCGTGTCGCACCGGTCGACGAGGTCGAGCCCGACATCGACTCCGTGGACACCCCGAGCCGGCCCGCCGATGAGCCGGGCGACTCGGAGCAGACCGAGGCGTAGCCCTCGGACCGTCCGAGGCGACGACGATGCCCCGCCGGCAACGCAGTGCCGGCGGGGCATGTGTGCTGAAATCCGTGCTGAACGCCGTGTTGTGACTACATGTCGTGCTCACGGGGCTTGTCGAGCCAGCCCGCTGCGGTCACCAGCTGCTCGTGCCCGGAGTGGCCGATCCAGGCGCTCGCATTGACCCAGGACCAGGAGTCCTCGGTGTCCTGCGCCGCCGGGACGACTTGGGTGGCTAGGGCGGTCGGCTGTGCGGTGCTGTCCGCGCCCGCGTTGGCGAGCGCCACACCGGTGCCGAGGCCGAACAGCGCGGCTGCCGCCACGCCGACTACTACACGCTTGATCACGATGGTCCTTCACGGGTCTCGGTTGAATCGGTGCCCGTAGTAGAGCCGTCGGGGGTAGACGTCCGATCAACGCGAGCCGGCCCGCCACCCGGCCGGCAGTCCGCGCGGCCGAGCGCCGCTACAAGGCGCCTCGCCGAAGATCATCCGAACGGTGGCGGACGGGTCCGGGGCATTGTCGAACAGAGGGAAATCCCCTTGCCGTCGGCATAGGGACCGCGCCGATACTGCTGCATGAGCAGAATCGCGCAGGTCATCGTCCTGGCAGTGCACGCGGAGGACGTGATGGGGCCGCTGACGCAGCCGGACGACTCCCGCACGTGGGACGGCTGCTTCGAACAGCTCGGCCTGTTCTCCGAAGCGTGGGTCATCGAGTTCAACCGGATGCGCCCGCGGACGGGCCTGCTGCGGCACCTGGAGTCGCTGGCGTGGCCGTACCCGGCGAGTGTGCAGGTGCTGATCCACGACGAGGAGGACGACTGCTGGGGGCTGTGGATGATGCGCGACGGCGAACTGCGGGAGGTGCCGCTGCCCGGACACCGGCGCCTCCACCCGCCGGCGCCCGCCACCGAGGAGTTCCCGCCCAGCCCCGGCCTGCTGTGGCACGAGGGGACGGCCATTCCGGCCGGGTTCTCCACCGAGCGTCAGGACCGGCGCGCCGCCTGGTAGGGCCGGGGGCCGGTTCAGCGGCGCAGTTCGCAGTGGACGAGGTCGGCGGTCGCGCAGGTGACGACGAACCCGGCCTTGGCGAGGACCCGCCCGGAGGCGGGGTTGGCCGTCCGGTGCTCGGCGAGCACGTGCGGGGGAATGCCGCCGGTGAGGAACTGCCGTACGGCGGCGGTGGCGTAGCCGTTGCCCCGGGCGTCCTCGCGTACCAGGTAGCTGAGCCGGCCGGTGCTGCGGTCGGCGTCGAGTCGGAGCCGGACGACGCCGAGCAGGTCCCTGCCCACGTCGATGCCGCGCACGAGGAGGGCAGGGACGGTCGCGGCCTCGTGGACGTAGGCGAGGGCCTGGTCGCCGGTCATCGGGCCGAACCACATGTCCGTGACGGAGCCGCCGTTGTAGACGCGGCGCACGGACTCGGCGTCACCGTCGACCAGTTCACGCAGCCGCAACACCGGACCGGGGTCGGCGTGTCAGAGCCCGAGGAGGAGGCGGAAGACCTGGTTGTAGATGAAGAAGCCGCCGGGCTGGCCGGGGATCGGCTGCAAGTGGAAGGTCTCGGCGAACTGCAGGGGCTTGTCACCGGCGTTGTCGACGATGACGGTGCCGGTCACCGCGACCAGGACGCCAGCGCCCGGGGAGGGCTGGGAGTCGGTGGTGGTGATGTTGTGCTTGACATTGGTCAGTTCGGGCTTGGCGATCGTGGCGATGATGTTCTGCTGCCCCTGGACCTGGGCACCCTCCCAGGTCAGCATCGACTCGGGGCGGTAGAGGCCCGCCAGGCCCTTGCGGGCGGCGTCACCGCCGTCGAAGGACGTGTAGTAGTGCTGGACGAACGCGTTCGCAACGCTCATGAAATCCATGGACGGAACGTAGCAGTCCGATCACGGTCCGCACTCGTACTGGGTCGTAGTTGGCGTGCCCAAGTCGCTGATGTGGTAGGCGCGATCAGCGGGCGTCGAACTCGCCGGTGCGGACGGCGGTGACGAAGGACTGCCAGCCGGAGGACGAGAAGACGAGGGCCGGGCCGGAAGGGTCCTTGGAGTCACGGACGGGCATGGCGCCGACGAAGCCGTCGGCGACCTCGATGCAATTGGCGCCGCCCCCGCCGCTGTACGAACTCTTCCGCCAGGAAGCGTCCGTCAGGTCGACATCCATTCCAGGTCCCTCCTTGCCGCACGGATGAAGGCTCGCGATTCGGCCTGGCCGAGGGCCTCGATCGCTAGCCGATCGTAGCTCTTGACTAGCGCGGCAACCGACTTGGTATCGCGGTCGATGTAACCGCGCTGTTCAACCTCGCCATAAGCGAAAACTTTGCGATTCGGCATGGTAAGGAGAGCCGCCATGTGTGTGAACGGCCGGTCCTCGCCCAGGGAGAACGGCGCCACCTGGATGACCACGTTGCGGCGGCTGCTCAACTGCTCAAGGTGGAGCAGCTGTTCGACCATGACGTCTCGCCCACCGACGATCCTCCTGAGTGAGGCCTCGTCCAGCACCACGTGTACGAGTGGGGGAGAAGGCCGCTCCATGATCTTCTGTCGGGCAAGCCTGAATTCGATGCGCTCCTCGACCAGTTTGTCGCTGGTGTCCGTCTGCCTGGCGTAACCCATTTCGATGGCCGTTGCATACGCCCGGGTCTGCAGGAGTCCGTTGATGACATCGATCTCGAAGACCCTGATCTGCTCGGCGAGGCCCTCGTAGCGCGCGTACTCCGGGAAGCCCTCCAGGATCGCGGCGTTCTTCAGCTGGAACCACATCAGCAGGAGGGTGCCGTCCGTGTCGAGCGCGAGGTCGGCGAGTTCGGCGAGCCTGCGACTCGGGGGTCGGTGCGCAAGTTCGATGTACGAGAGGTGCGAGGGGGAGCACTCCAGGAGCGGAGCCAGGTCCTCTTGGAGGAGGCCCTTCGCCTCTCGGAACTTGCGGAGCTGGATCCCGAAGGGCGCCCAGGGGCTGGACTCCGGGTCAACCTTCTTCTTGTTCATGGCAGTCCTCAACTTCTGGCCGGCCGAAGGCAAGTAGCAAGCCGCTTCCGATCGTAGGCGACGCTGCGCCACCATATGCACAGAACGTGAAACTCCGATCGCAGAGGGTTCCCCTGCCATGTCCGACGACAAGTCCCCCCGCCTCCACGGCTACGGCGTCCGCTTCGACCCCGCCACCCAGCTCTACCGGGTCCGCAACGAGATGACCGGCGAGTGGCTTCGCCAGCCCACCGGTGAGCTCGCCGGGTTCACCTTCTTCACCGACGCCTACGACGCGTGGCGCGCCTTCGAGGTCCACCCGCGCCCGGGGGAGCCGGCGCGATGACCTCCGCCCTCTCCCGCGCGACCGCCGAGCAGCGCCGGCAGGCTGCCGCCGTCCTGGACGACCTGACCACCGTCCTCGCCCTCGGCGGGGTGAAGTGGCCCTCGATCGAGGTGGACTGGGAGTACGGCCGCCTCACCGGCACCTACCTGATCGACCTCGGTGTCGCCCGCCCGCTCGACCTGCTGCGCCTGCTCGACCTGCTGCGCAAGGGGCTGCGCTACGAGCGCCTCACGTATGACGACTGAACTCCTCGCCCGCCTCGCGTGGTGGGCGTGCTTCTCTCTCGTGCTTCTCGCCGCCTTGAGAAAGTGGACTCCCTGATGCGTGACCCCCGTCTGCTCGCCAAGCCGCCCGTGTGCCGGCTCGGCTGCCTCGTCCTCGTCCGCAACCAGCGCGGTGAAGTCCTGCTGGTGGACCCGGACTACATGGACGGCATGATCCTGCCCGGCGGCGCCGCCCGTCCCAACGAGCCCCCGCATCTGGCCGCCGCCCGGCACCTGCACGCCGAGACCGGCCTGATCGTCCGTCTCACCGCTCTCGTCGCGGTCGACTTCACGCCCGCCGACCGCCACCTGGAGCGTCTCAACCTGGTCTTCGACGGCGGCACCGTCTCCGACGGCGTGCGCCTGACCGTCCCGCCGCAGAACAAGAGCGGCCTGCTCGGCGCGCGCTTCGTCCCCGCGAACGACCTGCCGGACTTCATGGCCCCCTCCCAGGCCGCCCGCGCCGCCGAGGCCCTCGTCAACCGGTCCCTGCCCGTCCTCCTCCACGGCCAGCGCGCCGACTGAACCCCGCAGCGCACCGCACCGCACCGCAGCGCGCAGGAAGTCGGCCCGGCCGACTTCCTGCGCTGCCGCCCGCCCGCCCGGCCGTGTGCCCGCCGGGGCGGTGCGTCAGAGCACGGCGAGCCGTTCCACCAGTAGTTGCGTCCTGCGCTCGGTCTCCTCCGGCGGCAGCCGTCCCGCCCTGGTCAGGGTCGCCAGCCCGTGCAGGGCCGCCCAGAACGCCTCGGTGAACAGCCCCGGGTGGACGCCGTCCCCGGCGACCTCGCCGAGGCTCTCCAGCAGGGCGGCGAAGGCGTCCTTCAGCGGCTCCGGCGTGTCCTCCTGCGCGAACGCCAGGCCGCCGTCGAGCTGGAACATGGCGTCGTAGACCGCCGGGTTGCGTGCGGCGAAGTCGAGGTAGGCGCGGGCGAGGGCGGTGACCCGGGCGCGCGGGCCGTCCGCGGTGCGGGCCGCGGCCCGCACCGCCGCGGCCATGTCGGCGGCCCCTTCGAGGGCGACGGCGCCGATGATCTCGCGCTTGCCGCGGAAGTGGCTGTAGAGGACGGGCTGGCTGTATTCGATGCGCTCGGCGAGCCGGCGGGTGGTGACCGCGTCCCAGCCCTGCTGCTCGGCGAGTTCGCGGGCCGTGGCCACGATGAGGCGTTCGCGCTCCGCCCGTTCGCGCTGCTTTCGTTCCTGTACCGACATGGCTCGATCCTAGCACCGCTAGACAAGAGAGCGGCAGAAGGACTAGCGTTGCCACATCAGCTATCAATGCTAGATCGCAGGAGGGTCATCATGCTCAACGCACTCGAGGTCTTCACCACCGTGGGCGTCGGCGTGATGGTGGGGGTGGAGTTCTCCGTCGCCTTCGTCATCAACCGGATCCTCAACGCCCTCCCGGAGGACAGCGGCCAACTCGGCCGCGCCCACGGGGGTCGGATGCTCGGCGCCGTGATGCCGGTCTGGTACATCACCTCGCTCGTCCTCGTCGCGGTCTGGGCCGTCGCCGGATGGCACCACCACGGCACCGGCCTCGTCGTCACCGCCGGTGCCCTGCTGGTCCTCAGCGTGATCATGTCGATCCTGCTGCTCGTCCCGATCAACAACCGGGGCAAGACGTGGACCCCCGAGAACCGGCCCGCCGACTGGAAGGAGCAGATGAACCGCTGGGACCGCTTCCACTACGCCCGCGTCGCCGTCCTCATCGCCGCCTTCACCCTGCTGGTCGCCGCCCTCACCTGAACCTGCGGGAAGCCGGGGGAAGCCGCCGGGCCGTCAGCCGGCCATAACCGCCCGCGCACAGCGCGTGCTCGGCTTCACCCCAGGGGTGATGGGGGGTGTGGTCATGCGACGGCGGCTCCGGGAGGTCGCACAAGGCGCCAGCTGCCGTTTCCGGTAAGGAAAATGATGGTCTTCGGGGGATCCTTCCCGGGGGTCGGTCCCGGCGCCGACCGGAGAGAGCAGTGGGAGCAGGAAGTCGGCCGGTCCGACTTCCTGCTCCCGGGCCCGGCTACTGCTTCGGCAGCAGGCCGAGGTCCGACACCGGCCCGAGGTGGGCGAGCTTGTCGGGGTTGGACACCGAGTGCAGAGCCCGGATCGCGCCGTCGGCGATGTCGAGCTCGATGACGCTGGTGATGCGCTCCTCGGCGTCGAACATGACCGCGCCGGGGCGGCCGTTGACCCACGCGGGCCGCACGGAGACGCCGCGTTGACGGTTGCGGTCGAAGCCGAACAGCAGCAGGCGGGCGACGCGCTCCAGGCCGCTGACCGACTTGCCGACCGCCCGGGTCTTGCCGCCGCCGTCACCGTGGAAGACGACGTCGGGTGCGAGCAGGTCCAGCAGCGCTTCCAGGTCGCCGCCCTCGGCGACCTGGAAGAAGCGGCGGGCGAGTTCGTCGCCCTCCGCGCGCCGCTCCGGGGCGGGCCGGGTGTCGGCGCCCGGTGCCAGGTGCCTGCGGGCCCGGGCGAAGATCTGACGGCAGTTCGCCTCGGACTTGCCGGTCATCTCCGCGACCTCCGGGTAGCCGTACCCGAAGGCCTCGCGCAGCAGGAACACCGCCCGCTCGACGGGGGAGAGGGCCTCCAGCATCAGCAGGAAGGCCATCGACAGGGTGTCGGCCAGCTCGGCGTGCTCGGCCGGGCCGCCGGGGCGCTCCGCGAAGGCGACCACCGGCTCGGGCAGCCATTCGCCGACGTAGGTCTCGCGCCGCACCCGGGCCGACTTCAGGTGGTTGATGCCCAGGCGAGTGACCGTGGTGGCCAGGTACGCCTTCGGGTCGGCGACCGCGGTGCCGGCCCGGTCGGCGCGGGTCAGGCCGAGGAAGGTGTCCTGGACGAGGTCCTCGGCGTCGCCGACCGAGCCCGTCATCCCGTAGGCGATGGAGAACAGCAGCGGCCGGTATCCGGCCGCCTCCGCCACGCCCGCCGAACCCACCGATCCTGCCGATCCCGCAGATCCTGCCGAACCCACTGATCCCGCCGATCCCGCCATGGAACCCCTCCCTCCCCGGCACCGCCCCGCACCGGGGTGGCGCACGTCACATCCGGGCCGTGTCACAGACCGCCCGGGTGCCCTGTCTCAAAGGGCACCAGCGGACAACGTACCGAGGAGCCACACCATGGAAGCCCGCCTGAACCCCTTCGCCAGCCCGGTCATGGGCAAGGTCTTCAAGCATCTCGTCGCCGCGAACCAGGCACTGCTGGAGTCCACCCTTCCGGTCGCCACCCAGGAGCTGGTGAAGCTGCGCGCCAGCCAGATCAACGGCTGCGGCTACTGCGTCGACATGCACTTCAAGGACGCCGTGCACGCCGGGGAGGAAGCGACCCGGCTGAACCTGGTGGCGGCGTGGCGCGAGGCCACCGTGTTCACCGACGCCGAGCGGGCCGCCCTGGAGCTGGCGGAGGAGGGCACCCGGCTCGCCGACGCGGCGGGCGGGGTCGGCGACGAGGTGTGGGAGAACGCCGCCAAGCACTACGACGAGGAGCAGCTCGCCGCGCTGGTCAGCCTCATCGCGGTGATCAACGCCTTCAACCGCGGCAACGTCATGACCCGCCAGCCCGCCGGCGGCTACCAGCCCGGCATGCACCACCGCCTCTGACCCGGACGGGCCCCGGCCCCGCTCCCGTCGCAACCCCGTACGCAGGCAAGGAGAACGAACGTCGTGAACGTCGCACTGTGGATCGTCGCCGGACTGCTGGCCGCCGTCTACCTGGCGGGCGGCGCCTTCAAGCTGGCCGCACCCAAGGCCAAGATCGCCGCCGCGGGGCGCAGCGGCAGGTGGGTCGAGGACTTCAGTGCGGGCGGTGTGAAGGCCATCGGCGCGGTGGAGGTGCTGGCTGCGGTGGGGCTGGTCCTGCCCGCCGTGCTCGGCGTCGCGCCGGTGTTCGTGCCGCTGGCGGCCGTCGGGCTGGTGCTGCTGATGGCCGGGGCGGCGGTGGTGCGGGCGCGGCGCCGGGAGTACAGGCTCGTGGTGGTGGACGCGGTCTACATCCTGCTGGCCGCGTTCGTGGCGTGGGGGCGCTTCGGGCCGGCGCCGTTCCTCAACTGAGCCGGGGCGTACGGCCGGACCGGAGGCGTATGGCCGGACCGGTTTGGCCGGGATCCGGCGCTCCGTCACCCGCACGGGTGAACCCTGCCGGTGTGTCCCGGCCAACGGGCGGTCGGTACGGGGTGGTTGCGCGGTCGGGCTGCCACGATCTTGGCTGTCGCGTCCGTACGGGAGGCCCGTGCGGGGGAGAGGGAGGAACCCATGTCCGAGGAAATGCCGCGCCGCATCGTCCTGGTCCGTCACGCCAAGGCCGAGTGGTCCGATACGGACGACCACGAGCGTCCCCTCGCCGAGCGGGGCCGCAAGGACGCGCCGGTGCTGGGCCGCTGGCTCGCCGGCACCGGTGTCACCCCCGACCTCGCGCTCGTCTCGACCGCCACGCGGACCCGGGAGACCTGGAAGCTCGCCTCCGCCGAACTGCCGGTCAGGCCGAGGAGCGTCTTCGAGGACCGCCTTTACGAGGCGAGCCTCGGGGAGATGATCGCGATCCTCAACGAGGTCTCCGACGAGGTCCAGGACCTGGTCGTCGTCGGCCACAACCCCGGCGTCCACGCGCTGGCCGATGCCCTGGCCGGCGAGGCCGACGGCGATCTGCCGGCCCGGATGAACCGCTCCGGCTTTCCGACGGCCGCCGCCGCGGTGCTGACGTTCCAGGGCGACTGGAAGAGCGTCGAGCATGGTGTCGCCCGGTTGGTCGCCTTCTGGGCGCCCCACGCCTGAGAGCCACGCCTGAGAGCCGCGCCCGAGGCCACGCCTGAGAGCCACGCCCGAGGCCCGGGCCTGACACCCGGGTTCCTGTCACCCCAGCAGTGCCGCCACCGCCCCCGGTGTCCAGTGCCCCTGCGCGCCGGGGCGGGTGGCGAGGTAGCCGGCGGTGCGCCAGGGGCCCCAGGTGTGGGACTCGGCCAGCCCCGCGCCGAGGGTGCGCAGGTAGGCGGCGGCGGGGGCGGCCAGTTCGGCGCCGGCCACGCCCCAGGGGGCGGTGAAGGTGAGCAGCGGGTGCCCGTCGAGTTGGCCGACGTGCAGCAGGGTCTCGTACCGGCCCGGGCCCAGTTCGGCGCGTCCGTGGGCGAGTACCCGGTCGAGGTCGAGGTCGGTGCCGGGGGAGCGGCGCATCTCCTGGGCAGCGATGTCACTGAACTGCCCGGCCGTCAACAGGTAGGCCCGGCACGGGACTTCGCCGCGTACTGAGGGGTCGTAGAAGGCCGATCCGCCGCCCCAGGTCGGTGACCGCCCGGCGAAGTACAGCGTGCCCGTCAGTGCGGTCGCGACCGACCGGCGTGCGGGGCTGTGGTCGCGGCAGCCGGGGTAGGTGCGCGTTCCGCCGTTCGGGCGGCCTCCGCGCAGGTAGCAGGTGAGGCGGGCGGCGTGCAGGTTCGAGCCGTAGGCCACGTACCAGACGAGGCCTGTGCCGTTCAGGCCGGGAGCCTGCCCGGCCCCGCGCCCGCTTTCGGCCCCGCGCCCGCTTCCGGCCCCGTTGGCGGCCCCGCTCACGGCTCGCTCACCGGGCGGGCCCGCTGTGACGGCGGTGGAAGCCTTCCGCGCGGACGTGTGAATCGGGTGAAAAGGATGATGATCCGACCAAATCCCCCCGATTCGGTAGCTCGCTACCGGTACCGTGCCGAACGCCATGGTGTTCGTCACTCCGTCCTCTCCCGTTGCGCCGCCGCCACCGTCCGGCGGCTACCCTTCACCAGCGAAAACGCCCGAAAAGCACCGAACGACATTCGATTCATACGCTGCCGGCCCCGCGCGGCATCGATGATGAGAATTTCCTTTGACCGCACCATCACTGCATCCAGCGGACTCCCGGCCGAGTCATGGTGAGTGGGCGCGCCCGCCGGTGACCTCAGTGTCACCTCCCGTCACCCCCGACACAGCCCCGACAGCCCGAACGCGCCCTCAGAACCACGGAGCCGAGGAAACAAACCCCCATGGACGCACGCCACGACCCGGTCGGCCCCGGCACGCTGCACCGCCCGCACCCGGGCCCCGCGTCCGGCTGGCCGGTGGCCCAGCCCGCCCACCCCCGCAGCCTGCTCGACGTCATCGCCGCCACCGCCGACGCCCACCCCGAGGCGCCCGCGCTCGACACCGGCGACACCGTCCTCGGCTACCGCGCCCTGCTGCACGAGGTCGACGCCCTCGCCGGGCAGCTGGCCGGCCACGGCATCGGCCAGGGCGACCGGGTCGGCGTGCGCATCCCCTCCGGCACCGCCGACCTGTACGTCGCCATCCTCGCCGTGCTGCGCTGCGGCGCCGCCTACGTGCCGGTGGACGCCGACGACCCCGACGAACGCGCCGAGATGATCTGGCAGGACGCCGCCGTCTGCGCCGTCATCGGCGCCGACGCCCGCCTGTACGCCGGGCCCGCCGCCCGGCCCGGCGGCCGCCCCGCCTGGCCCACGCCGGCCGACGACGCCTGGATCATCTTCACCTCCGGCACCACCGGCCGCCCCAAGGGCGTGGCCGTCACCCACCGCAGCGCCGCCGCCTTCGCCGACGCCGAGGCCCGCCTCTTCCTGCAGGCCCGGCCCCTGGGCCCCGGCGACCGCGTCCTCGCCGGCCTCTCGGTGGCCTTCGACGCCTCCTGCGAGGAGATGTGGCTGGCCTGGCGCCACGGCGCCTGCCTGGTCCCCGCCCCCCGCTCCCTGGTCAAGGCCGGCACCGACCTCGGCCCCTGGCTCGTGGAGCGCCGCATCACCGCGATCTCCACCGTCCCCACCCTGCTCGCCCTGTGGCCGCAGGAGTGCCTGGACGGCGTGCGCCTGATCATCGTCGGCGGCGAGGCCTGCCCCGCCGAACTCGTCGAGCGCCTCGCCACCGACGGCCGCGAGTTCTGGAACACCTACGGCCCCACCGAGACCACCGTCGTCGCCACCGCCGCCCGCATGCTGCCCGGCGAGCCCGTACGCATCGGCGCGCCCCTGGACGGCTGGGAGATCGCCGTCGTCGACCGGGCCGGCCACCCCGTGCCCTGGTACGGGACCGGCGAACTGCTCATCACCGGCGTCGGCACCGCCCGCTACCTCGACCCCGCCAAGGACGCCGAGAAGTTCAGCGCCCACCCCGCCCTCGCCTCACCCCGCGTCTACCGCAGCGGCGACCTGGTCCGCAACGACCCCGAAGGCCTGGTCTTCCTCGGCCGCGCCGACGACCAGGTCAAACTCGGCGGCCGCCGCATCGAACTCGGCGAGATCGACGCCGCCCTGCAGGCCCTGCCGGGCATCAGGGCCGCGGCCGCCGCCGTCCGCAAGACCCCGGCCGGCGCCGACCTGCTCGTCGGCTACCTCGTCGCCCAACCCGGCACCACCCCCGACCTCGCCGCCGCCCGCCGCCAGCTCCTCGAACGCCTGCCCGCCCCGCTGGTGCCCGTCCTCGCACTCGTCGACTCCCTGCCCACCCGCACCTCCGGCAAGGTCGACCGAGGCGCCCTGCCCTGGCCCCTCGCCACCACCACCGGCACCGCCGACCGCCCCGCCGAGACCCTCGACGGCACCGCCGGCTGGCTCGCCGGACACTGGGAACGCCTGCTCGGCACCGCCCCCGGCCGCGCCGACGACTTCTTCGCCCTCGGCGGCTCCAGCCTCACCGCCGCCCGCCTCGTCTCCGACCTGCGCACCCGCCACGGCGGCGTCTCCGTCGCCGACCTGTACGCCCACCCCGTCCTCGGCGACCTCGCCGCCTACCTGGACTCCCTCACGGCAGCACCCGAGAACGCCACCCCCGCCGCCGCGGACAACCGGCGCACCGTACGCCGCACCCCCCGCAGCGCCGCCCTGTGGCAGACCCTTGTGCTCCTCGCCATGTTCACCCTCGCCGGACTGCGCTGGATCCTCGTCCTGATCGCCCTCGACAACCTCACCGGCAAGCACCTCGCCTGGGCCCCGCACACCTCCTGGTGGCCCGTCGCCGCCGGCCTCGTCCTCCTCTACAGCGCCCCCGGACGCACCCTGCTCGCCGCCACCGGCGCCCGCGCCCTCACCGCCGGCATCCGCCCCGGCAGCCACCCCCGCGGCGGCCACGTCCACCTGCGGCTGTGGGCCGCCGAACGCTACACCGCCATGTTCGCCACCGCCGCCCTCGCCGGCACCCCCTGGGCCGCGCGCTACGCCCGCGCCCTCGGCTGCCGCGTCGGCCGCGGCGTACGCCTGCACACCCTGCCCCCCGTCACCGGCCTCGCCCGCCTCGGCGCCCACAGCTCCCTCGAACCCGAAGCCGACCTCGCCGGCTGGTGGCTCGACGGCGACACCCTCCACCTCGGCCGCATCGACGTCGGCGAAGGCGCCCGCGTCGGCCACCGCGCCACCCTCATGCCCGGCGCCCGCGTCGGCGCCCGCGCCGAGATCGCCCCCGGCTCCTGCGTCACCGGCACCGTCCCGCCCGGCGAACACTGGCACGGCTCCCCGGCCCGCCCCACCACCGAACCCCTCGCCGACTGGCCCCCCGCCGCAACCCCGGCCCGCCGCTCCTGGAACCCCTGGAACCTCGCCTACGGCGCCGGCTTCACCCTCCTCGGCCTCGTCCCGATCATCTCCGCGCTGCCCGCGCTGCTCATCGTCTACCCGATGATCGACACCGACCGCACCCTGACCGCCGCCCTCGTCCAACTCCTGCCCGCCACCGTCCCCCTCGCCGCCCTCACCCTCCTGTGCCACGCCGCCCTCATGGCGCTGCTCGTCCGGGTCCTGTCCCTGCCGCTACGCCCCGGCTTCCACCCCGCCGGCGGCCGCGTCGCCTTCTGCGCCTGGGCCGTCACCCGCCTCAGCGACACCGCCCGCCGCACCCTCTTCCCCTTCTACGCCAGCCTCTTCACCCCCGTGTGGCTGCGCCTGCTCGGCGCCCGCGTCGGGCGCCGCGTCGAAGCCTCCACCGTGCTCGCCCTGCCCGGCCTGATGCGCGTCGACGACGGCGCCTTCCTCGCCGACGACACCCTCATCGCCCCCTACGAACTGCGCGGCGGCTGGCTCCACCTCGGCCCCTCCCGCGTCGGACGCCGCTCCTTCGTCGGCAACTCCGGCATCGTCGGCCCCGACCGCCACCTGCCCGACAACTCCCTCGTCGGCGTCCTGTCCGACACCCCCGCCCACGCCCCCGAAGGCACCTCCTGGCTCGGCCGCCCCGCCTTCGCCCTGCCCCGCGTCGCCGACACCGGCACCGAAGGCCGCACCTACGACCCGCCCCGGCGCCTGATGTGGGCCCGCGCCGGCGTCGAAGTCTGCCGCCTGCTGCCCGTCGTCCTCGCCGCCCTGCTCGGCGACCTCGTCCTCGCCGTCCTGCAGGAACTGCGCGACGCCTACGGGCTGGGCACCGCCCTCGCCGGCGCCGGACTCGTCCTGACCGGCGCCGCCGTCATCGCCTGCGCCGTCACCACCGCCGCCAAATGGCTGCTCGTCGGACGCTTCCGCGTCGCCGAACACCCCCTGTGGTCCTCCTTCGTGTGGCGCAACGAGCTCTACGACACCTTCGTCGAGGAACTCGCCATGCCCTTCGGCGGCTCCACCATCACCGGCACCCCCTACCTGAACGTGTGGCTGCGCAGCCTCGGCGCCCGCATCGGACGCGGCGTGTGGTGCGAGACCCACTGGCTGCCCGAAAGCGACCTCGTCACCGTCGACGCCGGCGCCAGCGTCAACCGCGGCACCGTCCTGCAGACCCACCTCTTCCACGACCGCGTCATGCGCCTGGGCCCCGTCCACCTCGGCGCCGGCTCCACCACCGGCCCGCACACCATCGTCCTGCTCAACTCCTCCCTCGGCGCCAACACCACCGTCGGACCCGCCTCCCTCGTCATGCGCGGCGAGAACGTCCCCGGCGCCACCCGCTGGCTCGGCAACCCCGTCGCCGCGTGGAACACCGACCCCACCCCGCCCGCCGGGCGCCGGGCCGGACGCGGCAGACGGCGGGCCCCGGCGGCGGCGTGAGGCAGGTCACTTCCACCGGCCGATGAGTTCGCGGTGCGGTCACGGTCATAACCCGTGACCGCACCGCTTTTTCGATGCCCGACTTCTCTGCCCGACCGAGAGGAACCACGCTCATGACCGCCACCCCCGTGAAGACCGCCGCCGCCAAGCCCGTCGCCGAGCCCGCCGCCAAGCCCGCCGCCGCGAAGGGCGGCCCCGCCTCCTACTTCCCCTCCATCGAGAAGAAGCACGGCCGCCCCATCGAGGAGTGGAAGGACCTCATCCGCACCTCCCCCCTCACCAAGCACATGGAACTCGTCGCCTGGCTCAAGACCGACCACGGCCTGGGCCACGGCCACGCCAACGCCCTCGTCGCCCACACCCTCGCCGAGCGGACCCGTCCCTGAGCCGTCCCTGAGCCGTCCCCGGCCTTTCGCCGCCCCGGTCCCGCCCGGGCCGCGGCCCGCACTGTGGCCGGCCCTGCGGCAGTACCGAGACTGATCCCGGACGCCTTCCGCCCTTTGACGGCGCGGAACTTCGGGTTGTACTGGAGATCGGTCCCGGACTCGGCCGGGGCGGCACGAAGGGAGAGACGATCGTGGGGGAACTGGACGGCAGGACCGCTCTGGTGACAGGCGGCTCGCGCGGGATCGGGCGCGCGGTCGCCGTGCGGCTCGCGGCCGAGGGGGCGCTGGTCGCGGTCCACTACGGCGGCAACGAAGCGGCCGCCGCGCAGACCGTGGCGCTGATCGGCGAGGCAGGGGGCCGGGCGTTCGCGGTACCGGCCAGGTTCGGCGAGAGCGGTGCGGTGGACTCGCTGTTCGAGGGGCTCACCGCCGGGCTGGCGGACCACGGCGCGGACGGTCTGGACATCCTGGTCAACAACGCGGGCATCCACGCGGTCGCTTCGATCGGGCAGCTCACCGAGGAGGAGTGGGAACGGCTCCTGGCGGTCAACGTGAGCGCGCCCGTCTTCGTGGTCCAGCGGGCGCTGCCGCTGCTGCGGGACGGCGGACGGATCGTCAACGTGGGCTCGGCGGCCACCCGGATCGCCAATCCCTTCCAGATCGGCTACACCGTCACCAAGGCGGCGCTCGCCGCCCTCGGCCCCTCGCTCGCCAACGAACTGGGCCGGCGCGGGATCACGGTGAACACGGTCGAACCCGGGGTGGTGCTGACCGACATGACCGCCGGGTGGACCGTCGCTCCCGAGGCGGTGGCCGGACTCGAGTCGATCACCGCGCTCGGGCGGATCGGCCGGCCGGAGGACGTCGCGGACGTGGTGGGCTTCCTGGCGGGCCCCCAGGGGCGCTGGGTGACCGGCCAGGTCATCGACGTCTCCGGCGGCACCTACCTCGGCCCGATCACGGGCGGGTGATCCACCCGGAACCCGGGGCCTCCCTCCTCGCGATGCGTGACGGACCCCGGAAGTAGGAGGCCGGCAGCTCGCGGTCGGGCCGCGCCGGGTCAGTGCGTCCGCAGCCCGGCGAAGACCACGTCGAAGACCCGTTCCCGGGCCGCCGGATCGCCCGCGAGCTGCTCCGCCGCCGTACCGACGCCGACGAGCAGCGCGATCAGCTCCGGCAGGCCCACCTCGGGGCGCACGGCCCCCACCCGCTGCGCGCCGTCCAGGAGTTCGGACAGCTGGGCGCGCATCAGCTCGCTGGACTCCCGCAGGGAGGCGTGCACGTCGATGCCGGCTTCGGTGAGGGCACGGGTGAACTCCTGTTTGCCGGCGGACTGTTCGACGACCAGGCGGAAGCAGGCGAAGAAGGCCTCGGCGGGTTCGGCCTCGGCGGCGAGCCGGGCGGCGCGGTCGGTGATCGTCTGCAGCCGGCGGACCATGACGGCTTCCAGCAGCGCTTCCTTGGTGGGGAAGTGGCGGAAGAGGGTGCCGACGCCGACGCCGGCGGCGCGGGCGATCTCCTCGGTGGGCACGCCGATGCCGCGGGTGGCGAACACCTCGGTGGCGGCGTCGAGGAGCCTGGCCCGGTTGCGGGCGGCGTCCGCGCGCAGGGGCCGTTCCGGGGCGCCGCTCATGACACCGCTGACACCGCCCAGGGCACCGGTGTCCTTCCGTTCCGCCGGCACCGGTCTCCTTCCGTCCGCGGCGATCGCGGATGTACCCATGGACAACCGGAGTGGTCAGTCCGTATCGTTCCAAGCGGAGTCGCTGGTCCGATTCCAGCGGCGCGATCCTGGGGGTTGATCATGTCCGAAACACCGTCTCCGCGCGAGGTCTTCCTCGAACTGCTGGCAGGCATCACCGGGGGGAGGTTCTCGGAGCTGGCCCGGCTCTACGCCGAGGACGCGGTGGTGGAGACCGTCTTCGCGCCGGTCGAGCCGCGCGTCTTCGCGGGGCGGGCCGTCATCGCCGAGCGGTTCGCGCAGGTCGGCGCGCACCTGACGCTGGACCTGCGGGCGAAGAACGTCGTGGTCCGGGAGACCGAGGATCCGGAGGTGGTCGTCGCGCAGTTCGACTACCAGGCGCACCACCGGGACACCGGGCGGGACTTCGAGGTCGCCAACGTCCTGGTGCTGCGGGTCCGCGACGGCCTGATCGTCCACAGCCGGGACTACCACGACCACCTGGCCCTCGCCGTCGCCGGCGGCAACCTGCCCCAGCTGGTGGCGGCCCTGGAAGGGAAGTAGCGCAACGGTGGACCCGGGGGCCGGGGCCGCCGACGGCGCGATCGGATGAAGGCGGCCCCGGCCCCGGGTACGGTTTCCGTACGGGCGGGGCATCGACCGCGGATGCCCGTACGGCTGCGGTCGGGTGCCATTCGACAACTTCAACAGGACTTGAAGTCAAGTCCTGGGCCCCGGCTCCGCCCCGCGACGGCCCGCCCCGCCAGCCCGCGGCGCTCCGCAGCCCGGTAGCCTCGCTCACGGCGAGGGCCTGCTGGGCCGTGCACAGACGACGAACAGGGGCGGGCGGATGACGGAGCAGCAGCGCGGCTACTGGCGGGTGTCGGACGATTCGGCGGTCGGCGCCACCCAGGCGCACATCGTGTGGACCCGGGCGGCCTACCCGGCCCTGGTGGAGGTGGCGCGCCACTACCACGCGGTGATCACCTACGCGGAGCTGGCCGAGGCGGTCCAGGAGGCCTCCGGGGTGCGCACCCGGGTCCAGCAGCGGCACTGGATCGGCAAGGTGCTGTCCCTGGTGATCCTGGAGGCGCACCGGCGCGGGGACCCGCCGCTGACGGCACTGGTGGTGAACGCGGCGGACGGCAAGGTCGGCGCCGGCTACCAGGAGGTGCTGGCGGTGGCCGGGCAGCCGCCGGTGACCGCGGAGATGGACCGCGAGCAGCACGCGGCCGCCGCCCGCCTGGCCTGCTACCGGCACTTCGGCGCCGACCTGCCCGCCGACGGCGGCACGCCCGCCCTCGCCCCGCGCCTGCAGGCGTCGGTGGAGCGCAAGGCGGCCACGCCGGCCGTCAAGCCGGGCGCCAAGGCGGCCGTCAAGCCGGCCGCCGCCGCGGCCGTGCCGCGCCCGCCGGCGATCTGCCCGACCTGCTTCCTGGAACTGCCGGCGACGCGGGTGTGCGACTCCTGCGGGGCGACCATCGCACCGTGACCCGTGACCCGTGACCCGTGGCCGTGACCTGCGGCCGTGGCCCGCGGCCGTGACCGTGAGCGGCTGCGGCGGGCGGCCGTCACACGGCGGCGGTGGCGGCGGCGGGCAGGCGTCCGGGCATCCGCCAGCCCTCGGCGAGGCGGGAGGGGGACAGCCGCTTGCCGTCGCCGAAGAACTCGCAGAACTTCATGATCAGCGGGTCCCAGCCGAGCGGGTCGACGTAGTGGTCGCTGCCGGGCACGATCAGGCTCTCCTCGACGTGGGCGCGCACGACCGTCACCTCGAAGGCGGTGCACCGGTCGTTGCCCGCCAGCGGCGTTGCCGCCTCCAGCCGGCACTCCAGCTGCACCGGGCACTCGGCGGCGCGCGGCGCCCGGACCAGCTCGCCCGCCAGCTCGGTCATCCCGGCCGCCGCGAACTTGCCCCGCTCGTGGCGGTAGCCCTGCTCCCGCCGCATCTCGCTGATGTGCGGGTTGGCCGTCAGCAGCGCGAGGGCGTCCACGGCGTCCACCTGCGCCGAGGAGGGCAGGTTGAGCACGCACTCGCCCTCGCGCCGCAGGTTGACGGAGGTCTGGGAACTGTTGCCCAGGCCCAGCACGCAGGACTGCCCCAGCCACCACGCCGAGGACATCGGCGCGAGGTTGGCACTGCCGTCCTCGTTGCGCGAGCCGATCAGCACCACCGGGGTGCCGAAGTACAGGACCTTGAGGTCGGTGACCTTGTGCACGGGATTGCCGTCCTTGGAAGAGGGAGGGAGGGAACCGCTGTCGGCCACCGACTCTGCCCTCGCCCGGACGGGGGCGCTGGCGGCGATCGGACATCCAGTTCCCGCCGCCCGCCCCGGGCCCGTCAGTCCACCGGCCCCCGGGCGGCGACCTGACGGGCCTGGCCGTCCCGCAGCCGGTAGGACAGGCCCACCACGGCCACCGTGCCCTCGGCGACCCTGGCGGCGAGCGCCTGGGAACGCTCCACCAGCAGGTCCACGGTCTGGCGGATGTGCTCGTCCACGATCGCGTCCCGGTCCTCGATGCCCGCCGCCTTGGCGGACAGCACGCTCGGGGTCACCCGCTCCACCACGTCACGCACGAAGCCGCCCGGCAGCTGCCCCTGCTCCAGGGAGTCCAGCGCCGCCGCCACCGCACCGCAGGAGTCGTGCCCCAGCACCACCACCAGCGGGCACTCCAGCACGCTCACCCCGTACTCGATGCTGCCCAGCGCCTCCGCCCCGGTGACGTGCCCGGCGGTGCGCACCACGAACAGGTCGCCCAGGCCCTGGTCGAAGATGATCTCGGCGGCCAGCCGGGAGTCCGAACAGCCGAACAGCACCGCGAAGGGCCGCTGCGCCGGGGCGAGCGCGGCCCGGCGCCCGGCGTCCTGGTTGGGGTGCTGGGGGCTGCCCGCGACGAACCGGGCGTTGCCCTCCATCAGCACCCGCAGCGCCTGGCGGGGGTCGGTCACCGGGTCGGCCGTCGGGTCGGGGACGGAGACCGGGACGGAGACCGGGACGGAGGCGGACACCGGCGTGGCGCCGGACACCGGCGTGGGGTCGGATATCGGTGTGGGGATCATGCCAGCACCCTAGAACGCCGCAGGTGGGCCCCGCAGCCGGGGGGTTGACGTCGCACCCCTGCGGGCACGGCGTGTCCCGGGCGCCGGACGGCGGCCCCCGCCATAGTCGACCCATGCCCACGGCCCCGATGAGCACCGCCGTCGTCCTGTTCACCCAGGACCTGCGCCTGCACGACAACCCCGCCCTGCACGCCGCCCGCACCGGCGCCGACCAGGTCCTGCCACTGTTCGTCCTCGACCCCGCCGTCGAGCGGGCCGGCTTCGCCGCGCCCAACCGGCGGGCCTTCCTCGCCGACAGCCTCGCCGACCTCGACCGGGCCCTGCGCGCGGCCGGCTCCCGGCTGGTCCTGCGCCACGGCGACCCCGCCGAACAGGCCGCCCGCGTCGCCGCCGAATGCGGCGCCGGCGCCGTCCACACCGCCGCCGGCGTCTCCGCCTTCGCCACCCGCCGCGAAGCCGCGCTGCGCCGCGCGCTGGGCGACAGGCTGCACCTGCACGACGGGCTCACCGTCGTCCCCGCCGGCGCCCTCACCCCGGCCGGACGCGACCACTACGCGGTCTTCACCCCGTACCTGCGCGCCTGGCAGCAGGCCCCGCGCCGCCCGCTGCTGCCCGCCCCGCGCACCCTCGCCACCCCCGACGGCCCGCACGGCGACCCGCTGCCCGCCGCCCCCGCCGGCACCTCCCCGGGCCTGCCGCCCGGCGGCGAACGCGCCGCCCGCCGCCGGCTGCGCGCCTGGAACCCGGGCGACTACGACCGCCTGCACGACGACCTCGCCGCCGACGCCACCTCCCGCCTCTCGCCCTACCTGCACTTCGGCTGCCTGTCCGCCGCCGAACTCGCCCACCGCGCCGCCGAACACGGCGGACCCGGCGCCGACGCCCTGGTCCGCCAGCTCGCCTGGCGCGACTTCCACCACCAGGTCCTGGCCGCCCGCCCCGACGCCGCCCACGCCGACTACCGCCCCCGCGGCACCCGGTGGCACCACGACGAGGAGGAACTGCGGGCCTGGCGCGAGGGCCGCACCGGCTACCCGATCGTCGACGCGGGCATGCGCCAGCTCGCCCACGAAGGCTGGATGCACAACCGCGCCCGCCTGCTCACCGCCTCCTTCCTCACCAAGACCCTGCGCCACGACTGGCGCCCCGGCGCCGCCCACTTCCTCCACCTCCTCGTCGACGGCGACCTCGCCAACAACCAGCTCAACTGGCAGTGGATCGCCGGCACCGGCAACGACACCCGCCCCAACCGGGTCCTCAACCCCCTGCGCCAGGCCGAGCGCTACGACCCCGACGGCGCCTACGTGCGCCGCTGGCTGCCCGAACTCGCCCACCTCCCCGGCCGTACCGTCCACCGCCCCTGGACCCTGGACGAACCCCTCGACTACCCCGCCCCCCTGGTGCCCCCGGACGCCCTGACCGCCCGCATGCCCTGACCGCCCGCATGCCTGACGGCCCGCATGCCCGACGGCCCGCATGCACGCCACCGGCTGACGGGCGGGCCCGAGCCCCGGGCGCCACCCGGCCCACCGCGAGCGCCGCGCCCTACGAAGCGCCGCGCAGGGCCAGGACCGTGACGTCGTCGCGGCTGCGCCCGCCGCTCCAGCGCCGGGCCCGCCGGTCGAGGGCCTCGGGCAGGGCGTCGGCGGCCGTCGCGGCGAGCTCGGCCAGACCCCGCTCGACCGGGTAGAACACGCCGGAGGCGTCCTGCGCCTCGGTGATGCCGTCGGTGAGCAGCACCAGCACCCCGTCGGCGGGCAGCGCGAAACGCCGGACCGTGCGCGGCCGCGCCCCGCCGGTCAGCTCGGCCAGCGACGCCAGGCCCAGCGGGATCCCGGCGGGCAGCGCGACGGGCTCCACCCGGCCGTCGGCGCGCAGCAGGTACGGGGCGAGGTGGCCGCAGTTGACGGCCCGCACGTCCTCGGCGCCGCGCAGGCCCAGCACGGTCGCAGTGACGAAACGCTCCTGCTCGCCGCTCTGCACCGCGTACGCGTTGTGCCGCTCCACCGCCGCCTCCAGGGCGTCGGCGACGGCGGTCAGCTCCGCCTCGCGAAACGCCGCCTCCCGGAAGGCGCTCAGCACCGCGAAGCCCGTACCGATCGCGGGCAGGCCCTTGCCCTGCACGTCGCCCACCAGCACCCGGGTGCCGTGCGGGGTCTCGGCGATGTCGTACAGGTCACCGCCCACCAGGGCGTCCTCCTCCACCGGTCGGTACAGCCCGTCCAGGCGCACGTCCGCGGTGGTCACCGGCAGCGGACGCAGCAACTGGCGCTGCAGCGCCACCGCGCTCTGCCGCATCCGCGACAGCTGCCGCTCCCGCCGCACCCGCCGCGCGCACAGCCCGACCACGGCGGCCTCGGCACCGACCACCGCCACCAGGGTGCCCACCCGCGCCTCCACGGACACCGGCGGCCACAGCACCGTGCTGACCACCACCACACCCGCCACCCACACCGAGACGGCCACCGTCTGCGCGACCGTGCCCAGCCCCGCCAGCAGCGCGGGCAGGAACACCAGCAGCAGCACCAGCCGGGCACTGGTACCACTGGCCGCCTGCGCCAGCAGCACGACCGCCGTCGCCGCCAGCACCCCCAGCACCACCGCCCGGTGGCCGGGTGCCCGCGGGACGGTGCCGTTGGTCTCCACCCCGCCGCCCTCTCCGCCGTCCGTCGCGCCCCGGTCCTCGCCCGACCGTCCCCCCAGGGTGGTCGGCCCGGCGGCGCGGGCGCCAACGGGCCGCGCCGGACGGGGGAAGCCGCTTGTCACCGGCGGTCGGTACGGTGGCAGGTGTGTCCTCCCCAGAACCCCGTACGAGCGGTGCGCCCCGTGAGAGCAGCCCCAGCAGTGCGGCCCGAGCGAGCAGCCCGGCCCGTACGGGCCGGGTGCCCCTGGCCGACCTCGTCCGGCTGCGCCAGGCCCGCGACCGGATGGACCGCGACTACGACCAGCCCCTGGACGTGCCCGCGCTCGCCCGCACCGCCCTGATGTCCCCCGGCCACTTCTCGCGCAGCTTCCGCACCGCCTACGGCGAGACCCCGTACAGCTACCTCATGACCCGCCGCATCGAACGGGCCAAGGCGCTGCTGCGGCGCGGGGACCTGAGCGTCACCGACGTGTGCATGGCCGTCGGCTGTACCTCGCTGGGCTCCTTCAGCACCCGCTTCACCGAACTCGTCGGCGAAAGCCCCAGCGCCTACCGTGCCCGCGACCACGAGGACGGTGCCCCGATCCCCGCCTGCATCGCCAAGATCCGCACCCGCCCGGTCCGGCGAACCGAAGCGAAGGGCGGGACCACTCCCGTAGCGTGACCGGCATGAGCATCGAACTCGCCCAGTGCTTCATCGCCGTCGACGACCACGACAAGGCCCTCGCCTTCTACCGCGACGTCCTCGGCTTCGAGGTACGCAACGACGTCGGCTTCGAGGGCATGCGCTGGGTCACCGTCGGCTCACCCGACCAGCCCGGCGTCGAGATCGTCCTGGAACCCCCGCTGGCCGACCCGCACGCCTCCGAGGACGACCGCCACGCCGCCGCCGAACTCCTCGCCAAGGGCCTGCTGCGCGGCGTCATCTTCCGCACCGACGACTGCGACGCCACCTTCGAACGCATCCGCGCCGCCGGCGCCGAAGTCCTCCAGGAACCCATGGACCAGCCCTACGGCGTCCGCGACTGCGCCTTCCGCGACCCCTCGGGCAACATGCTCCGCTTCAACCAGCCCCGCACGCGGTAGCGGGCGAGGCGCAGCCCGGTCCACCCCCGTGGGACCGGGCCGGAGTTCGTCCGGGGTCAGGGCTCGTCCCGGGGCCCGGGGCCCGGGGCTCGTCCGGGGTCAGCGGGCGAGGCGGTGGTAGTGCCGGTAGGCCTGGAGGGCCTCGGCGGCGGTGACGGCGGGCAGCACCGTCCAGGGCAGGAGGCCCGCCGCGGCGGCGAGGGTGGCCGGGGTGAGGACGGGGAGGGTGGCCGCCAAGGCGAGGCGCAGCCGCAGGTGGTGGGGGAGCCGGGGGCCTTCGGGGGCGGTGGCGGTCATGAGGCCTGGCGGGCCCGGTCGAGGAAGGCGCGCAGCTCGGCCCAGGCGTCGGCCGGGGCGTCGGGGTCGCCGGACATCGCGGCGGGGTCCTCGCGCCAGGCGGTGCGCACGGCGGTCGACAGGGTGGTGTCGCCGCCGCTGAAGAGGCGCCCGAGTTCGTCGAGGCGTTCGGCGATGCGGCGGACCCGGGGGTCGGTGGGCCCGGCCCCGGCGGTGCGCAGGGCCTCGGCGCTGCGGTAGAGCTGGGGCCATTCGACCTCCAGCAGGTAGTGGGCGGCGGGGCCGAGGGCGGCGGCGTGGTCGGCGAGGGCGTGGATCTGGTCGTCGTCGAGGTGGCGGTGCAGGGCCTCCCGGGCGGCGGGGCCGGTCGGGCCGGTGGCGCCGACGGCCTGGACCAGGCGCAGCAGGTCGGTGGTGGAGGGGGCGCGTTCGGCGCTGAGTTCGGTGTGCACGTGGGCGAGGCGCTCGCGCAGCGCCTGCAGGGAGGTGAGGGAGGCCTCGGTGGCGGCCAGGTGCTCGCGCACCAGGCGCACGGGGTCGATGCCGGCGTCCAGGCAGGTGGCGATGGTGTCCAGGCCCAGGCCCAGGCGGCGCAGGGCGAGGATCTGGTAGAGGCGGACGACGTCCTGCTCGGTGTAGGCGCGGTGGCCGGAGGCGGTGCGCCGGGAGGGGGCGAGCAGGCCGATCCGGTCCCAGTGGTGCAGCGTTCGTACGGTCAGGCCGCTGGCCTCGGCGAGCGGGCCGACCTTCCAGGTCTGTTCGGTGGGCATGGCACGAGCATTCCTCCTGACGTCGGGTGAGGTGCAAGCCCGGTTCGGGGTCGGGTTGTTCGGGGTCGGGGTCGGGGTCGGCTTCGGGTGCGGGTTCAGGGGTGGCCGGGCCGGGCGGGCAGCGGGTAGTCGGGCAGGTCGATGGCGTCGGCCTTGGCGAACTGGGCGGCGAGCAGGTTGCGCAGTGGCCGGCGGCCCATCCAGCGCATGGAGGCGGCGCGCAGGCGGATCATCAGGGCGCTGTCGGGGGCGTAGCCGGGCAGGCCGCCGGGCGGCAGCTCCTGGGCCTGGGTGACGTAGGGCCGCATCAGCTCCTCGTAGCGGGCGAAGGCGGTGCCGAAGTCGCCTTGGGCAGCGGCGAGTTCACCGGCGAGCAGGTAGGCGCCGACGAGGGCGAGGCTGGTGCCGAGGCCGGTGAGGGGGCTGGGGCTGTAGCCGGCGTCGCCGAGCAGGGCGACCCGGCCGCGGCTGTAGTGGTCGAGGCGGATCTGGCCGAAGGAGTCGAAGGCGAAGTCCTCGGCGGTGCGCATCCCGGCGAGCAGCCGGTCCACCTCCCAGCCGGCGCCGGCGAAGCGGTCGGCGAGCAGGCGCTTGAGGGCGGCGGTGTCGCGGCGCTCGTACGTCAGGGGCGCGGAGCGGAAGCCCAGGGAGGCCTTGACCTCGCCGGGCAGCCGGCCGGGGCGGGCGCCGGCGACCAGCCCGCCGGGGGCGTTGTACATCAGGAACCAGCTGTCGAGGTCGCGGGCGAGCGCGGCGTCGTGGACGGTGAACCAGGCGTGGTAGCCGCCGAGGGGGCGGTAGTGGCCCTCCTCGGGGCCGAAGGCGAGGCGGCGGACGGCGGAGTGCGGCCCGTCCGCGCCGATGACCAGGGCGAAGCGGCGGGCGGGGGCGTTCTCGAAGGTGACGGTGACGCCGTCGGCGTCCTGGGCGAGCGCGGTGACGGTGTCGTCCCAGAGGTACTCGACGCCGTCGGTGGACTCCCGGAGCAGGTCGGCGAGGTCGCCGCGCAGGATCTCGATCTCGGAGACGATGCCCTCGCCCCCGAACAGTTCGACGGGCATCCGGGCGCTCATCCGTCCGCGCCGGTCGACCAGGGCGATGCCGCGCTGCTCGACGCAGAGCGCGCGGGCCCGCTCCATCAGGCCCATCCGCTCGACGACGGTGCGCCCGGCGCCGCGCAGGTCGACGGCCTGCCCGCCGGGGCGCGGGCCGGGGGCGCGCTCGACGACGGTGGGGTTGAAGCCGTGGCGGCGCAGCCAGTGGGCGAGGGCGGGACCGGCGATGCCGCCGCCGGAGACGAGGATGTCGCTGGGGTGGTCAATGCTGCTCACGGGGTTCGCTCCGTCCGTGTGTCCGGCGTGTCCGGGGTGGCCCGGCGCGTTCGGGGTGTCCGGGGTGTCCGGGGTGTTCGACGCTGATGAATGTACGCCGTACGCATCGGCTCAACAAGCCATGTACTGCAGGGATTTGGGGACGGTGTACTAGTGCGCCAGGGTGCTCGAGGCCGCGCTCCCGGTGCCCGGTCGAGGGCTTTCGCGCAGGCGGGAGGCGGGCGGGGCGGACGGCGACGGGTGCACTAGTGCGGGACGATGGCGGCATGGAGAACACTCGACAGCTGGTGAGCTCCGGCTCACCCCTCGAACCGCGGATCGGCTTCTCCCGGGCCGTACGCAAGGGCCCGTACGTCGCGGTCGCAGGGACCGCCCCCATCGGCGAGAGCGGCACGGCGGTGGCCCAGGGCGACGTCCACGCCCAGACCGTCCACTGCCTGGACGTCGCCGAGGCAGCCCTGAAGGAGGCCGGCGCCTCGCTCAAGGACGTCGTGCGCACCCGCGTCATGCTCACCGACATCACGCGGTGGAAGGAGGCCGCGCGCGCCCACGGCGAACGCTTCGCGACGATCCGACCGGCGTGCACGTTCATGGAGGTGTCGCGCTTCATCGACGAGCGGTGGCTGGTCGAGGTCGAGGTCGACGCGGTCCTCGACCAGCTCGGTGAGCGCGAATAGCGTGATCAGCGGCCAGGCGGTCGGCCGGCCCGACGGCGCGGGTCAGTCCGTGTAGCGGGCCGTGCGGTAACCGCCGCGGGCCGTGCGCTCCACCTCCTCGGCGCCCCAGGTGTGCGGCACGGCCAGCTTCCAGCGGGCCCGCAGGACCGCGTGCTCCGCACGGTCCCTCGTCACGAACCACTGCCCCATGCGGCACCACGCCAGCGGCTCGTCGGCCTCCGTCGCCACCGCCCGCACCAACTGCGCCGCCTGCCGGGCCACCTGACCCTCCAGCCCGTCCTGCGCCTCGGCGGCGTCCTGCGCCTCCAAGTACTGGTTCATCCGGTACGTGGCCTGGTCACCGTGCTGGAACATGGCGTACTCGGAGCCGCCCGCCATGTGCAGCCTGCCGTTCTCCGTGGCCACCGTGCCGCTGCGCACGACCTCTTCCTGGGCGTCGAGTGCGATCCCCCCGTTGAGCCGGTTGAGCAGCTTGGCCTTCTCGGGGGTGGCTTCGGGGATCTGGCCGCCGCCCGTGCCGCCCTGCGCGGAGTACACCTCGTGCAGGTCGTAGTCCCCGGTGTAGAGGTAGTGCTTCCACTGCGGGTCGGCCTTCAGCTGGGCCAGCTCCGGGCCGCCGTCCTGCGCCGCCATGTCGAGCGGCACGTACTGCTCGCCCCTGGCGCCGGTCCGTACGATCCCCAGGTCCAGGACCTGCTGGGGCGGGTGGTCGATCCGGACGCCGATCAGGCCCTGGTCGCTCCAGTGGCCGACGAAGCCGCTCAGGTCGTGGTCCTTCAGCCAGCGCAGCACGGTCGCGGGGTCGCCCTGCGCCTGCCCGGGCCCGGTGCCGTACTTGCGACGGACGGACGAGGGCTTGATGGACTTCTCCAGGATGGTGTGCGGCTTGGGCTTGGCGCCCTCCGCGATGCGCCGGATGGAATGCTCCCCGGTCTCGCGGACGGCGATGGTGTACTTGTGCTTCCGGCACACCTCCGCGATGGCGGCCCAGTGGTTCTCCCACACGATGTTCCGGAGCTCGGACGCCCGTCCGCCGGGTGTGACGGTCCCCTCCTTGTACGTGGCGGCCTCGCAGACCCTCAGCACGTTGTTCGGGTCCAGCTGTTCGCGCACCACGCGCTGGAGTACCGGCACCGTCTGACGGTCCGCCGAGCCGGAGCCGTCCCGGCGCCTGGCGATCATGCGGGACGCTGCCGCGTTGCCGACGGTGCGTTGCAGGGCCGCGCCGGCCTGCGGGGGCACCGTTCCGGCGTCGGATCGTGCACCGGTGCCGGGCCGTCGGGCCGGGCCCGCGTCGCGATGAGGACGCCCGGCCTTCTCCGGCTGCTGCCTCGCGTGCATGCTGAAACCCCCTCGGTCCCTTACGGTCCCCCTTGTCTCCGTTTATACAGGGGCCGTTGGCCGGACGTGGAGGGAAGTTCCGGCCTCACTCGCCGAGAGCCGTGCCGTCACGGCGCCGCGCCGCGCCGCGCAGGAAGTCGACCCCGCCGACTTCCTGCGCTTCGAAGCGGCCTACAAGGCCGTCCGATGTGGACCTCAGATGATCCGCAGGAAACGGCCTAGCCCCGCCGCAGGGCCCTCACCACCGCCGACAGGTCCTCCTCGGCGATCGACGGGTCCGCCAGCAGCACCTCGCGGGCCGCCGACAGGACCGGGCCGCCGCCCGCCAGGGCGAGGTCCTTGGCGGCCAGGCGGACCGGGAAGTCCGACTCGGTGCTGTGCGCCCGGGCCACCACCCCCGCGAGCGGCCCGGCCGACAGCACCTCCCGCGCCAGCTCCTGCGGCACGCCCAACTCCTCGGCCACCGCCAGTACTTCGCCGACCACCGTGACCGAGGCCACGATCGCGCCGATCACCACCACCTTCAGTGCCGCGCCCGACCCCGGGCCGCCGCAGCGCCGCACCCGGCCCAGACGCTCCAGGACGGGCTGCGCGCGGTCCAGGTCGGCGTCCTCGCCGCCCGCGAAGACCAGCAGGTCGCCGGTCGCCGCCGGTCCCACGCTGCCGACCACCGGGGCGTCCACCAGGCCGACGCCGTCCGGGAGTTGCGCGCGCAGCCCGGCGGTGGCGCGCGGGCCGATCGAGGACATGTCGATCCACAGCGTGCCCGGCGCCAGCTCCGCCGTGAACCGCCCGGCCACCTCGGCGACGGCCGCCGGGTCGGACAGCATGGTGACGACGATGTCCGCGCCCCGCACTGCCTGCGCCGGGGTCGCGGCCTCGGTGAGGCCGTCGGTGAGGCCGTCGGCGAGGGTGTCGATACGGCCGGGGGAGCGGTTCCAGACGGTCAACGGGTGGCCGGTGGCGGCGAGGCGACGGGCCATCGGCAGGCCCATCCGGCCCAGTCCCAGAAATGCGATCTTTTCCATGCCCGCAACGCTAGGCAGCCACAACCCAGGCGACAAGCGAATGTCTCGCATGGTAGGCATGCGGAATGGACATGGCTTGGCTGGACGTCTTCCGCACCGTCGCACACCTCGGCTCCTTCACCGCCGCCGGAGAACGGCTGGGCTTCACCCAGTCCGCCATCTCCCGCCAGATCGCCACCCTGGAAGGCGAGTTGGGAACCCCACTGTTCGACCGCCTGGCCCGCGGAGTGCGACTGACCGAGCACGGCCGGGCACTGCTGCCACACGCCGAAGCCATGCTGGAACGCCTCGACACCACCCGGCGCGACCTCGCCGCACTCACCGAACTCACCGCCGGACAGCTGCGGGTGGGCGCCTTCGACAGCGCCAACGCGGCCCTGGTCCCCGGCGCGCTCGCCGCCTTCCGCACCGCACACCCGCAGGTGGCGATCAGCCTCACCGAAGGCCTCTCGGCCCACCTGCTCGAGCTGCTCGGCAACGGCGCGATCGACCTCGCCGTGGTCGCCTCGTACGGCGAACTCACGGACGAGGCCGAACAGTTCGACCTTCGGCCACTCCTGGACGACCCCGTGCTGGTCGCCCTGCCACCCGGCCACCGCCTCGCCGGCCGACGACGCCTGCGACTGGCCGAACTCGCCGACGAACCCTGGATCGCCGCCCGCCGCCACGCCGAAACCACCCTCCTCGCGGCCTGCCTGCGCAGCGGCTTCCAACCCCGCATCGAATACGCCGTCTCCGCCTGGACCGCCAAACTCGGCCTGGTGGCAGCCGGCTTGGGCCCCACCCTCATCCCCTCCCTGGCCGCCCGCGCCGCCCGCCCCGACCTCGCCCTCATCCCCCTGCACCCCGACGACACCCCGGTCCGGCACGTCTACACGGCGACCCGCAGGGGCCGGCGAGTACCGCCGGCGGTGAAGGGCTTCACGGACTTCCTGCGGGAGGCAGCGGACGCGGGCGCGGGGGCGGGGGAGTAGGGGGCACGCGGGTCCGCGCCCCATCGGACCGGGGCCGGCTCCTCGGTGGAACGTGCCACTTGTGGGGCCGGTGCATTTGCGGGGAGATCCACGAGGGAGAGCGTGGTACGTCAGTCACGCAAGCCTTCGACAAGCTTATCCATGCCGAGATACGGGAACTCCCGCTTGAGATCGTCCGCCGAGTACTCCGGACGGTAATGCTGGAACCGCAGCATCTCGTCCGGACCGCGGGTGACTGTAATGAACCCGATGTCAAAGCGGTAAACCGGATCGAAAGACTCTCGCACGGCGCTCAGGAGGAAGTTCGCCGCCGCTGAAGTCTGCATCGTGAGCAGGTGTACGATATCGCAGTTGTCGTCGAACTCCTTCCCCAGTCTTTCGTACAGTGGCGGATCCCAGGGAATCTCCTTGTACTTGGCATGCAGCTCCAGCTGGCGAGGATCCCATCGGGCGTTCTTGAAATGGATGTCCAGGAACTGCATGAGGTCGCCCCAGGCGAGCGAGAAATTCTTGAATGCCCTCGCGAGCTGCCGGTAGTCGCGAGGCGGAAAGAAGCGACTCTTCACCCAGATATGGGAATTCTGGAGGTGGCTGAACCGTTCCGATGTCATGCGTGGGTGCGGAGAGAGCAGCCACGATGTCCAGGCATCCCAGTCATCAAGCAGAACCTGACGCTCCCACTCGCTCAGGAGTGCCGCCATATTCTCGTCCTTGGCTTGGCGTTCTTGCGAATGGCGATCGCGTTGCCGCTTCACCCGCTCCTCGTGCTCGGATTTCATCACGAGCAATTGGTCGACCGAGAAGAATTTCCCGTTGGCGGAGTCGATCACTTTGTGATGCTCTTCGCACAGCAGGATCATGTTGGCGTATGAGTCGCGTTCGGGCTTGGGCATGCGGGGGTCGGCCCTGGGGCCGCCGTCGTTTTCGGCGACGATGTGTGCTTCCTCGCCCAGTGTCACACCGACTCCCGAGCCGTCCTCCGTATATCCCCCGAGATCCGCCACCAGTTCTCTGGGACACTCAGGGAAGGCGCACTCGTTGCCTGAGCGCCCCCAGAGCATCTTCCTGTCCTTGGCCGAAATCCCCACGATACCCCCGACCGGCGCCCGGCTTGGTGATGGACAAAGCATTCGGCTCTGTCGGGGTAAGCGTACTCCCGGGCAACCTGCCGTTCGGCCGTATCGCCTGTATCGCCCGCTGCTGCCCCCTTTCCGGCGGCACCGCCATCAACATGCTGCGCCGCATGGTGGCGAACCTGGGCGGCAACGGGAACCTCCCCGACTGACCGCCGACTCCTGCGCCATGGCGGGATGCCCGGAGGCCGGAGGGGAATTGACCCATGAAAACGGCCTCTGATTGCCACATGACCATGGGTCTATTCGGCCGTAGATTGATCACATGACGACGACGAAGAACATCCCCGCCACCGCCACCGCCACCGCTGCCGCTCCTGTCGCGACCCCCGTCCTGACCCGCTGCGCCGAGGCCGAGACCTGCGCCGACCCCAGCGCCACCATGACCCTCCTCGCCGAGACGGACCCGGGTGCGGGCGGCTTCACCGTCTACCGCTCCACCTTCGCCGAGGGCGCCGCCGGGGCCCCCTCGCACTTCCACACCCGGGCCTGGGAGCTGTTCTTCGTGATCAGCGGCTCGCTGGAGGTACTGGTCGGAGAGGAGGTCACCGTCCTGGGCGCGGGCGACTTCCTCGCCGTGCCCCCGCACACCCCGCACGCCTTCGCGGCCGCGCAGGGGGCCGAGGCCGACGTGCTGTTCATGTTCACCCCCGGCATGGAGCGCTTCGACTACCTGCGCCTGCTGGGCAGCGTCATGCGCGGCGAGACCGCGCCGGCGGCGATCGCCGCCTCCTCCGAGCGCTTCGACAACCACTACGTCGACAGCCCCGCCTGGCGCGAGGCCCTGGCGAGCCGCGCCTGAGCGGCGGGGCTCCCCGGCCGCCGGCGGCTCGACGGGCCGGGACGGCCCGGGTGTGGAACGGTGGAAGACCAGGGTGTCCCGGTTGCGAGAGGAGAGGCCATGTCGTCGAAGCGCCGCCGCAAGAAGAAGGCCCGGGCCAGGCGCGGGGCCAACCACGGCCGCCGCCCCCAGTGCTGAACGGCTGAGCAGCTGAGCGGCTGACCGCGCGGCCGTCGGCGGCATCCCGCCGACGGCCGACAGCTGACGGCTGACAGCCGCGCCCGTCCGCGTTCGGCACCGCCCGCCCGTCACTCGACGGCGCGGGCGGTGCTCCCCCGTGCCTCCAGGTTCCCCAAACGCGCCTGAGATCGAGGCCGCTGAGGTCAGATCAGTCGCCCGCGCCCCGCGAAGCCGCCGCGCGGCACCACGTGGTACTGGCGGTGGTCGTGCCCGTTCGCGCCCAGAACCAGCTCCAGGACCACGCCCTGCCCGCCCACGCCCTGCCCGCCCGCGCGGGCCTCGCGCAGCAGCTGCGCCCCGTCCGCGTCCGCCGGGGTCCGGTCCGTCCTGAAGCGCCGGCTGATGTACGGGCCGTTCGGTTCGGGGTCCGGGCGCAGGATGCCGGACCGGTCCCAGTTCAGCCGCGCGACGGGGCTGAACAGGTCGGGGGAGTCCATCGGCAGGCCCTCCTGGTTGATGCCGCCGTTGCGGTACCAGCGCAGCGCGTGCTCGACGGTCCCGCCCGCGCTCGGCCTCTGGTCCCGGGCGCACCACTCGGCCACGTCCGCCGCCTCGATCCTGGGCAGCACGTCGGTGATGTCCTCCCGGACCACGAAGTAGGCCCGTGCGGAGATCCGGCAGAGCAGTAGCGCATCGGCGTCGGAGAGACTGTGGAGCACGGCAAGGCCGTCCGGGCGGACGGAGAAGTCCCTGACCTGGGTCAGCACGTGCTCGACGCCCTCCACCGCCCCCAGTGCGCCCACCAGTTCCCGGATCCGCTCCCGTTCCGCCGCCCTCGCCGCCCGCGCCCGCGGCGAGTGGATCAGGGCGACCATCCGCCGGTCGGTGGGCCAGTGTGCGCGCAGCGCTCGGAAAGCCTCCCAAAGCCGGGACAGCGGATAGAGGAGGAGGTACAGGATGCTTTCCACCGGCCGGAGGTCCTCTCGGGTCGCGCACGCCTCTGCGCCCACACCCTGCCCCGCCCGCGCCCCGGACCGCAATCCGCTCCCGTACTCAATTCCCCACCGTGGCCCCACGGTTGCCGAGCGCGCCCACCCCCCCGACCCCCGCCACCCCGGGCGGCCTGCGGCTGCGCGGGAAGTCGGAGGGGCCGACTTCCCGCGCAGCGGGCCGGGTCGTCAGGGCTGGGCGAGGTAGGAGGCGACGAAGGCGTCCAGGTCGGCGAGGGCGGAGGCCAGGTCGGTGGGGGCCAGTTGCCTGCCGGCGGTGCTGGTGGCGAGGAAGAAGCCGAGGGCGGCCTGGCAGGTCGGTACGGGGGAGGCGGCCGTCGGCACGGTGCAGCTGATCTCCTGCCCGGGGCCGCCGGGGGTCTGGAACGCCACCAGGGCGACCGTGCGGTCCGGCCCTCCGCTCGCGGGAAGGTTCGGCTCGCGGGTGCCCGCCGGGACGCCGACGGCGGTGAGGAACACGCCCGGGGCGTGGACCGGGAGGGCGTGCAGGCGGTCGGCGCCCTGGCGCGGCGGGGAGTTGCAGATGTTCGGCGCGGCCGCGGCCTGGGGCACGAACGGGCAGGCCAGGTCGATGTTCGTCTGCGCGCCGCCGCTGACGAAGACGGCCTGCACCACCGAGGCGAACCGGGTGCCGGCCGGGTTGGCGACAGGAGCGCCGGGGTGGACGAACGCCTGCTCTCCGCCGTCGCCGCTGAAGAAGACCACGTCACAGGTCCAGTCACCCGGCGCGACGAGGTACTGGACCTCGCCCGGGTACCGGGCGGCGAACACCGCGGCCGAGGACGGCAGCGCGACGCCGTCCGGCACCGCCACCGAGGACGGCGCGGCCGCGAGCGGCGGCAGGCCCGGAGCGAGCGCCTCGGCCGGACACGCCCGCACCGGCGCCGTACCGGCGGCCGCGGCAGGCCACGCCCCGTACGCGAACTGGCCGCCGCCCGCGAGCACCGCCGCCGCGACCAGGACTCCCGCCCGCACCCGCCGCGCCCCCGTCCGGCGCCCGGCGGCCGTGCCACGCGTGCCACGCATACCCCACCTCCAGGGCGAAAAGGTCCGAGCGGCCACGGCGGGTCACCGATCCCGTTCCGGAGCCGCCCGCGAGGGATCCCGTTCCGGAGCCGCCCGCTAGGCGGTCACGTAGGCGGTCACGCCACCAGCGTAGATCCGCCACACCAGCCCCGCGCGCCGTACACCCCGCCCCCGCCCCCCGGGCCCTGCCGCCCCTGGACCCTGCCGTACCCGGCCGTACCCGGCCCCGAAGTGACCATCCGTCAGATTCCCGCGCCCGGGGAATCGCCACGCCCGCACCGGCAACTCCCCGTCCCCGACGATCCGACGCCACCCCGACCCGGCGGCCCCGTCCCGGGGGCGGGTTGAGCCGCCGGGCGGCGTTCGGCCGTAGACGTGGAAGGGGCGCCGCCGGTCGGAGGGGGCGCCGGGGCGTCAGGAGGCGGGCATGCTCAGGTATCACGGCGCGTGGCGGATCACGGTGATCGGGCGCAGCGCCGACTTCGACCAGCGGGCGGTCGTGCGCGGACCGTACGGCAGCCGGGTGCTGGCCGGGCGGGTCGGCGCGGCGCTGGAGGTCGACGAGGAGAGCTGGACGCTGTCCCTGGAACACCACCTGTGGGGGCGCAGCTGGCAGCCGAACCTACGCACCACCCCCGGGCCGGTCACCGAACGCGACGGTGTCCGCAGCCAGTTGCTCACCAGCAACGACTGCCACTGGCCGGGCAAGGCGCTGGACTACGTCAACTTCGTGCTGCGCCTGGACCAGGTCCTCGCCACGACCCCTGCGCCGGTGCGCGCCGTCCGTCTGACCGAAGTGCCGATCGACGCGCCCCTCCAGGCCGTCCGCACCTCGTCCTCGGACTGGTCCGAGCCCGGGCACACCGCCGCCCCCGCGGCCCGGCCGGGGGAGACCGCCGCCCCCGCGGCCCGGCCGGGGGAGACCGCCGCCCCCGCGACCCGGCCGGGGGAGACCGCGCGCCGGGCCGCCTGGTAGCCGGCCGGCGCTCGCCCGGGCCGGCACGGCTAAAGTCCCAGGTGAGCACCCGTCGCGCCCGAGGAGACCACGCCATGCCGACCGACCCCGCCCGTCCGGAGCCCGCGCGTCTGGGACTGGGCACCGCAGCCGTCGGCCGGCCCGGCTACATCACCCTGGGGCGCGACGCGGACCTGCCCGCCGAACGCACCGTCGAGGCGCTGCGCGAGCGCACCCACGCCCTCCTCGACGCCGCGTACGCCGCCGGGGTGCGCTACCTCGACACCGCCCGCTCCTACGGCCGCGCCGAGGAGTTCCTCGCCCGCTGGCTGGACGAACACCCCGAGGCGGCGGCCGAGGTGACGGTCGGCAGCAAGTGGGGCTACACCTACACGGCGGGCTGGCAGGCGAACGGGGTCGCCGCGCACGAGGTCAAGGAGCACTCGACGGCGGTGTTCGACCGCCAGATCCGCGAGACCCGCGCCCTGCTCGGCGACCGCCTGGACGTCTACCTCGTCCACTCCGTCGTGCCCGGCAGTCCTGCCCTCACCGACCCCGCCCTGCACGAGCGCCTGGCCGCCCTCGCCGCCGAGGGCGTGCGGGTGGGCCTGTCCACCAGCGGCCCCGCCCAGGCCGACACCATCCGCGAGGCCCTCGCCGTCACCGTGGCCGGCCGCCCGCTGTTCACCGCCGTCCAGGCCACCTGGAACCTGCTGGAGACCTCCGCCGCGCCCGCCCTCGCCGAGGTCCACGCGGCCGGCTGGCTCGTCGTGGTCAAGGAGGGCATGGCCAACGGCCGCCTGGCCGGCCGCAACGCCACCGGCCCCGACACCGCCGCCCTGCGCACCCTCGCCGCCCGCACCGGCACCACCCCCGACGCCCTCGCCCTGGCCGCGGCCGCCGCCCAGCCCTGGGCCGACGTCGTCCTGTCCGGCGCCGCCACCCTCGACCAGCTCGCCTCCAACCTGACCGCGGCCGAGGCCCATCCGACCCCGCAGGACCTCGCCGCCCTCGCCGCCATGGCCGAGCCCGCCGAGGCGTACTGGCACACGCGCTCGCAGCTGCCCTGGGCCTGAGCGCACTCCTGAGAGGACACCCGAACGAACACCTGATCGGACACCTGATCGGCCGTCGTCGGCGGCGGCGGCGGACGTCGGGCGTCACCGGGCACCAGGGCACCCGGGCGCACCCGCCCCGTTGTCGGTGCCCGCTCCTACGGTGGGCGCCATGACACAGCCACCGGACCTCGACCTCGCCGCCGCCCTCTCCGCCCTGCCCGTGGCCCTGCCGCCCGGCCGCCTCGTCGCCGCAGACGAAGGAGGCGAAGGAGGCGAAGGAGGCGAAGGAGGCGAAGGAGGCGAAGGGAACGGCGGGGACGGGCGGGAGCCGCTGCTGTGGATCAGCGACGCCCCCGCCCCCACCGGCCTGTGGGCGCGACTGCACCGCGCGCACCCGCAGACCGGCCTGTGGCCGCTGCTGCTCAGCCCCCTGGGCGACGGCCCCGACTACCGGCCCTGGCTGTCCGGCGAGCTGTACCCGAGCCAGGCCTGTGCTCCCGACCGGTACGACCCGGCCGCCCTGCTGCACCGCTGGTGGGAGGCGGACGGCGACGGCGAGGAGGAGGCCGGCCACGACGACGACGGGGACGGCCACGACGACGGGGATGGGGACGGGGACGAACTCGCCGAGGCCCTGGCCCCCTACGGCCGCACCTGGCCCGGCCCCGCCCCGGCCGCCGACGTGCCCGACGGCGCGGCCGGCGCCGAGGCCCGCGAACTGGCCGACGTGCTGCAGTCCGTGAAGGACGCCCGCCTCGGCCTCGTCCGGGCCGGCAGCGGCGCCGAGGCGCTGGCGGTGTGCGGGTGGAGCGGACCGGTCAACCACGAGAACGACATCGCCAAGATCGCCGCCGTGCTCGCCGACTGGGAACGCCGCTTCGGCGCCCAGGTCGTCGAAGTCGGCTTCGACACCCTCCGGTTGAGCGTCCCCGTGCCGCCCGCCACGCTCGCCGAGGCGCTCCCGCTGGCCGCCGAGCACACCGCCCTCTGCCCCGACCTAGTCTTCCAGGGCGCCGGCCGCCTCACCGAGTACGCCGAGCAGCTGGTGGGCGCCCGCCAGTGGTTCTTCTGGTGGGACTGACCCGGGAAAGCGGCCGGGGGCCGGCCGGGCGCGTCAGTACTCGGAGCTCGGCGCCGCCGTGGTCGGCCCGAGGTCCGGCTGGTCGCGCAACTCCACTGCCTCGCCGTGCCGTTCGAGCTCCAGCACGACCAGCTCATTGCCGCCCGGGCGCCACAGCGGCGCGGGGGCGTAGAGGGTGCGCTGGGGGCCGGCGGCGCAGTAGCGGCCGAGCAGGAAGCCGTTGAGCCACAGCAGTCCGCGCCCCCAGCCGGGCAGGGCGACGAACGCGTCGGCGGGGGAGGGGAGTCGGGCGGTGAAACGGTGGAACACCGGCTCCCCGTCCCGGACCGGCGGGCCCGGCCTGCCCGTCACCCCAGGCCTGCCCGCCGTGCCCGCCGCACCAGGCGTACCCGCCGTGCCTGGCGTGCCCGCCGTACCCGGCGTGCCCGGGGTGCCTGGGGTGAAGCGCAGCGCGGACAGGTCCGTCAGCGGCAGCGGCCGGATCTGCCAGCCGAACAGCCGCTGGCCGCCGTGCGAGACGCCGCGCGTGATGCCCTTGCGGTCGTCCATGTTCGGGCCGTAGTTCACCCGCCCCAGCGCCTCGACCAGGATGTCCAGGGTGACCCCGTCGGCGCCGGTGGCCAGGTCCAGCGTCGCACCGGGGGAGTTGCGCTCCAGCACCCCGAGCGGGCGCCCGTCCGCGAACACCTGCGCCCGGTCGGCCAACCCTTCGATGCGCAGCGGCAGTTCGGGGCGGGGGCCGGGCACGCGGGTGCGGTAGTGGATCAGGCCCAGGGACTGCCCGAGCTGCTCCATGGGCAGTGGCGCGGCCCGCTCCACCGGCTGCGACAGCGCGTCCAGGCTCTCCAGCAGCGCGGCCCGCCCGTCCGCCCGCAGGCGCTGCGGCGCCACCCGGGGCAGGGGGGCGGGCAGTTCGCCCTCCGGCAGGGGCAGGTACCGGCCGATGACCTCCCGCAGCGCGTGGAACTTGTCGGTCAGCTCGCCGGCCTCGCCGATCGGCGCGTCGTAGTCGTAGCTGGTGACGGTCGGCTCGTACCCGCCGTCCAGCGGGTGCGCACCGAAGTGGTTGGCGCCGGCCCACAGGCCGAAGTTGGTGCCGCCGTGCGCCATGTAGAGGCTGACGGAGGCGCCGGTGGCCAGCAGCTCGTCCAGGGACGCGGCGGTCTCCTTGGCGTCGCGCACGTGGTGGGGCAGGCCCCACTGGTCGAACCAGCCGATCCAGAACTCCATGGCGGTCAGCGGCCCTTCGGGCTGGTGGCGGCGCAGCACCGCCAGCCGCTCGGGGGCGCGCGAGCCGAAGGTCGCGGTGGCCAGGTGCCCGGGCAGGGCGCCGCCCTGCTGCATGGTGTCGTGCGCGCCGTCGGTGGTGAACAGCAGGCAGTCCACGCCGCGCCGCTCCAGCCCGTCGCGCAGGTGCCGCAGGTAGGCCGTGTCGTCGCCGTAACTGCCGTACTCGTTCTCCACCTGCACCGCCACCACCGGCCCGCCCCGGCTCGCCAGCAGCGGCAGCACCTCGGGCACCAGCGCGTCGAACCAGCCGTCCACCTCGGCCAGGTACGCCGGGTCCGCGCAGCGCAGCCGCAGCCCGTCCACGGCCAGCAGCCGGGCCGGCAGCCCGCCGAACTCCCACTCCGCGCAGATGTACGGGCCGGGCCGCAGCACCACGTCCAGGCCCATCTCCCCGGCCAGCCGCACGAACCGGGCCACGTCCCGCCAGCCGGTGAAGTCGACCCGGCCGTCCGGCAGTTCGTGGAAGTTCCACGGCACGTACGTGTCCACCGTGTTCACCCCCAGCGCCCGCACCCGCCGCAGCCGGTCCTCCCACAGCTCCGGGTGGATCCGGAAGTAGTGCACCGCCCCGGCCACCACCCGGTGCGCCACCCCGTCCCGCACGAACCCGTCCGCGTCGTACCCGAGCATGCGCACACCCGCCTTCCGGTCTGGAGAACCCGTCCCGCCCGAGCCTAGCCGGGCCGGCCGGAACCACCCCGGGGCACTGACTCCGGGTGACCGGTTCCCCACTCTCCGAGCTATCGCCGACTTGTGGATGTGGCCTTCCGCACATGGAGATATTTGACCGGCAGGCACGTCACCCCTACCTATACGTGACGGATTCGCCCGCCACCCCCCGCGCCCTACCGTCGGGGACGTCAGCAGGAACCACCGACCACCGCGACGAACCCCAGGAGCACCCCATGACCGCCTACGCGATCGCCCAGGTCCACTCGGTCGAGTTCGGCCCCGACATCGTCGAGTACCTGGAGCGCATCGACGCCACCCTCGACCCCTTCGGCGGCCGCTTCCTCGTCCACGGCGGCCCGTCCGAGACGGTGGAGGGCCGCTGGGGCGCCGGCGGCACGATCGTCATCGGGTTCCCCGACGTCGAGCGGGCCCGCGCCTGGTGGCACTCGCCCGCCTACCGGGAGATCCTGCCGCTGCGCACCCGGCACATGAACGCCGACATCATCCTCGTCGAGGGCGTGCCGACGCCCGGCTACCGCGGGGCGGACGCGCTCGCGCACTGAGCCGGTGCTACGGCCGCACCCGCTCGCGCCACCACGCGACCGTCGCCGCGACCTGCTCCTCCAGCGGCGTCGCCCGCACCGTGAACGCCTTCTCGTACGCGGAGCAGTCCACGACGAACGGCCGGTCGAACTGGTAACGGGTCTCGCGCAGTTCGCGCAGCAGCGGGGAGAACAGCCCGGCCGCGCCCAGCAGGACGGGGGACAGACGGCGCACCGCGACCGGCGCGGTGCCGGCCTCGGCGGCCAGGCGATCGACCATCGCGCGCACCGGCTCGGCGGGGACGGTGGGCACGTGCCAGGCCCGGCCCCAGGCCCGCTCCTCGCCCGCGACCTCGACCAACGCCCGTGCCACGTCCGGCAGGTAGGTCCAGCTGTGCGGGGCGTCCGGGTCACCGAGGACGGCGACGGAGCCGCCCTTGAGCACGCCCGGCATCGCGCGCGCCGCCAGGTGGCCGCCGTCGGTGACGCCGGGGCCGAAGAAGTCGGAGGCACGGACCTCCACCGCCCGGATCCGCCCGGCCTCGTGCAGCGCCCGCGCCTGCTCCCACGCGGCCGCCCGCACCCGCCCCTTGGGTCCGGTCGCGGCGAGCGGCAGGTCCTCGGTGATGGGGCGGGCGGGGTCGGCCAGCGGCCCGTAGCCGTACAGGTTGCCGAGCATGACCAGCACCGCGCCGCTCTCCTCGGCCGCCGCGCACAGCGAGGCGGACAGGGCCGGCCAGCGCTGGGCCCACTGCGGCAGCGGCGGCGCGGCGCAGCCGTGGATCGCGACGGCGCCGCGCGCGGCCTGCGCCAGCGCCGTGGGGTCGCTCGCGTCGACGGCGAGGTGCTCGACGCCCTCGACGCCCTCGACGCCGTCAGCGCCCTCGGCGCCCTCGGCAGGCTGGTGCGCGGGGCGTCCGGATCGGGTGACGACCCGGACCTGGTGGCCCTGTTCGGCCAGCAGACGGGCGGTGGCGGCCCCGGCGGGCCCGTATCCGACGACGAGATGGAAGCTCACCCGCCCCACCCTATCCACGTCCCGACCCGGGCGACGCGGCGCGTCAGGCACCGAGGCCCCGGCGTCAGCCGTCGAGGTCCCGCGTCGGACGCCCCGGCCTCACGTCAGCCGCCGGGGCCTCGCGCCAGCCGCCCGGCCAGCGAACCTGCCTGCCTGCCACGCGTGCTGACGGGCCGCATTGCTGCCGTCCAGCTGCCCGGCGAAGGCACGGCGCGCCGCCTCGACCAGGTCCGGCGACACGTCGGGGCGGGCCAACTCGATCGCCCACAGCGCCTCGTCGGTCTCCATGTCCAGGCCCAGGCAGCTCGGCACCCCGCGCCCGGCCAGGGTCCCGGCCAGGACCGACTCGAAGACGGCCCGCAGCCGGTCCCGCTCCACCGCGCCGCCCTCAGTCACCGCTGCCGCTGTTCGTGTTCCGGCGCCGCCGGCTGCGCAGGGCGCTGCGCAGCACCTCCCCGGTGCGGACCGTGAGGGCCGCGACCACGCGGGTCCAGGGCGGCCCGCCCCGGTCGGCCCACACCACGCATCCGCACCCGGCGACGACGAGTACCAGCACCCCGATCAGCACCGCACCGACCATCACGGCCACCGGCCCTTCCGCTACGACCTACGACTAAAACGACGACGTACTACGTGTCACGTGCGGATCCTTCCACCCGGTTCGGCCGTGAACCCCGAGGCTGTGCCAGGATGCCGTAGCCGATCTTCCTGATCACCGCACCGGCCGCACCAGGCACGCCAGCCGCACAAGCGCCGGCCGTACAAGCCGTACAAGCCGTATCCCGAGGAGAGTCCCCGTGGCCACTGCCCGCTTCGCCACCCTGCACACCACGGCGGGCCCGATCCGCCTGGAGCTGTTCCCGTTCCACGCGCCGAAGACGGTCCGCAACTTCGTCGAACTCGCCGAGGGCACCCGCGAGTACACGGACCCGCGCACCGGTGAGCCGGGCAGCGGCCCGTACTACGACGGCACGCTGTTCCACCGGGTGATCGCGGGCTTCATGATCCAGGGCGGTGACCCGACCGGCACCGGCACCGGCGGCCCGGGCTACGCCTTCGCGGACGAGTTCCACCCGGAGCTGTTCTTCACCAAGCCGTACCTGCTCGCGATGGCCAACTCCGGCCCGGGTACCAACGGTTCGCAGTTCTTCATCACGGTGGGCACTCCGGCCCACCTCAACCGCAGGCACACCATCTTCGGCCAGGTCGCCGACGCGGCCTCCAAGGCCGTGGTCGACGCGATCGCCACCGCCCCCACCGAGGACGAGCGCCCGGTGACGGACGTGGTGATCGAGTCCGTCGAGATCACCTACTCCTGAGCCCGAGGATTCCGAGGACCCGATGAGCGTCGCACCGCAGAGCTTCCCGTCGCACCCGATCCGCGGGGTGCAGGCGCGTTACGTCCGCCAGAGCGGCTGCCCCTGCGACGTGGCGATCGTCACCGTGGACTTCGAGCCGTGGGAGGAGGGCGTGCACCTGGAGGTGGCGCCGGACGCCACGGTGCGCGGCGACTCCGACCCGCACTACCTGGCGCTGTTCCACGCGGCGCTGGCCGAGGGGGTGCGCGAGGAGCTGGCCGAGCGGGCGCCGGGACGGGCGGTGGCGCTGGCGGTGGTGGTGCACTTCACCGTCGTGCACGAGTTGGACTCGCGCGAGCACTCCTTCCGGGTGGCCGGACGGCTGGCCGCGCGCGAGGCCCTGGCCCGGGAGGGCGGCGGTCCCGGGGAGGACGCGGACGGCCGCCGCCCGGTGGAAAGCGGGCGGCGGCCGGAGAGCTGACGGCGGACCGTCAGGTGCAGCTGGTGAACGTCGGGCTGGTGTTGGCGACGTAGAGGGTCGGCCCGGCGTTGGGGTCGGAGGTCACCGGGATGGTGATGGTGTCGTCGGCGGTCCACGGGATGCCGTGGGCGTCGAAGGTCCAGGTGCCGGTGACCTTGCGGGCGACCGCGGCCAGCGTCACCCAGCCGTACTGCTGTTGCGGGACGGAGACGGTGACGGCGTTGTTGACGCTGCGCGAGCCGTTCCAGACGTTGGTGAAGGTCAGGCCGACCTTGACCGCCGCGTTCAGGGCGCCCGGCGCGCCGGCGGAGATCTCGCTGCCGATCTCGGAGCCGAGGGAAGTCGACCAGCCGCTGGTGTCGGTGACCGCGAAGCTCTGCTGGACGGTGCCGCTGGTGTTGTTGAACCAGACCGCGGAGGAGCAGATCCGGGGCAGCGGCGCGGCCGGGGCCTCGCTCTGGACGGCCCAGGAGCAGGTGGAGGCGTCCTTCTGGCACTGCTTGGCGGCGTGGTCGACGGCCAGGGTGCGGGCGGCCTGCGGGAAGCCGGTGGCCCACTGCTGGTTGGCGGTGCCGTTGCAGGCGTACTGGTCGGTCCAGGCGTCGTCGTACTGGGCGCCGCTCAGCAGGTCCAGGCAGGTGCTGTCGCCCGCGTGGCGGATCATGAAGGCGTCGCCGCCGCCGGGGGCGGGCTGCAGGAACCAGCGCTGGCTGGCCTGCCCGGCGCAGGTCTGCTGGCGCAGGGCCGGGACGAACCAGGAGGCCAGGTCGATGCACTTGCCGGTGTCGTTGTTGACGATGGTGAAGGTGGAGTCGGACGGGTCGACGTTCAGCCGCCAGGACTGATGGTAGCCGGGCGCGGAGTTGGTGACGACGTAGACGCCGTCGCCGGTGTTGCCGTTCTGGACGTCGAGTTGGCGTCCGTTGCTGAGCGACTTGATGGTCAGGCACTGCTGCGGCGTGGCGCACGTGGCGGCCGGAGCGGCGGCGGGCGCGGGGGCCGGGGCGGCGTGGGCGGGCGCGGCGCTCAGGCCCAGGGCGGCGCAACAGGTCACCAGGAAGGCCGCGAGCAGGCGCAGCCAGGGCGCCGTACGGCCGGGGTTCTCGGTGGCGGGCAAGGAGGGTGTCCTTTCGTCAGGGGAGAAACAGGGAGGGGAGAGGAGGGGAGGGCGTCAGGGCGCGGCGGCGAAGGCCGCTTCCAGGCGCGGGACGTAGTCCGTGAGGTCCTGCGCCCAGCAGCCCGCGGTGTGGCCGCCGTGGCAGTCGGCGCCCCAGCCGGTGCCGTCGCCGTAGTCGACGTAGTGGTACGGCAGGTGGAGGGCGTCCAGGCGCTCCTTGAGGCGCTTGGCGGTGCCCTCGGCCCAGAACTCCATGTCGGCGGGGTTGCCGTTGCCGTTGCCGGTGTAGACGGCGATGCCGGTGTGGGCGAGCAGGGCCGCCCGGGAGGCCGGGTCGGCGGCGTTCCAGCGCCAGTCGGCGTTGAACACCGGGTACGGGGTGCCGAAGAGGGCGTCGCTGGAGACGGTGGGCCCGTAGTCGAAGCCGCAGGGGCGGCCGTCGCTGGGGCCGCACAGCACGGTGCCGGCGTTGGTCAGCATGGCGACGACGGCGCCGCGCAGGACCATCTGGTCGGCGGACAGGTCGTTGGCGCCGGACATGGTGAGGACCTGGCCGAACAGCTCGGGGCGGTCCTGGGCGTAGTGCAGGGCGCCGAAGCCGCCCATGGACAGGCCGCCGACGGCCCGGTGGGCGCGGTCGGTGCGGGTGCGCAGGTTGGCGTCGACGAACGGGAGGACCTGGTTGAGGTGGAAGGTCTCCCAGTTCTGCGCGCCGGCGGCGGTGCCCTGGTCGAGCCAGTCGGTGTACCAGCCGCGCAGGCCGCCGTCCGGGATGACCGTGATCATCGACTGCGCGGCGGCCAGCGCGGGGTAGGCCAGCGCCGGGTCGCTCGGGTTGTCCGAGGCGCCGTGCAGGAAGTACAGCACGGGGTAGCGCTGGTCGGGGTGCTGCGCGTAGTCGGCGGGCAGCAGGATCCGGATGGTGTGCTGCCCGGCGACCTGGGGGGTGGTGACGGTGATGACGAAGTTGGTGGCGCTGCCAGTGGCGGTGCCGACCTGGGTCAGCCCGAAGCCGTCCGCCAGCGGCGGCGGCCCGGCGGGCTCCCCGGAAGCGGACCCCCCGGAAGCGGCCTCCCCGGGAGCGGGCTCCTGTGCGGGGACGGCGGCGGCCGCGGGCGCGGTGAGCAGGAGCAGGCAGGCGGCCAGGGCGGCGACGGCCGTACGGGCGCGCCGCAGCCGGGCGGGCAGGAGCCGGGCTGGGGTCATGGGTGGTCGTCCTCGGCCTTCGACGGGGCGGTGGTGACGGGCTGTCCCGGCAGGCGGTTCTGACGATCGGTCCTGATGATCGGTCCTGATGATCGGTCTCACCTCTCCTGTCTGAACATCGACAACTCTCGTCACATCACCCGCTCCGCGCCAGAGCGCCCGGCGGCGCACCTGGGCCACTGGCGCATGTGAGCCACCCGCCCGGGTAGGCTCCTCCGGCCACCCGGTACGGCCGGGCGGCAGGGGACACGATGACCGGGGGGTGTCGTGCACGACGTCTTGGATCCGGACTCCGAACGCGGCCGCGTCTACCGCGGCCTGGTCGGACGGCCACGCGCCCGCCTGACCGACCTGGCACACGGCGCGGGCCTGGACGAGGACACCGTGCTGGCCGTCCTGCGCGACCTCGCGGACGAGGGCGTCGCCGTGGCCATCGACAGCACCGGCAGCGCCGACGACCGCGACCACGACTGGGAGGCGCTGCCACCGGGCCGGGTCGTCGAGACGGTGCTGCAACGCGACGCGCTGCGCCAGGCCACCGCCCGCCGGGCCGGGGCCGAACTGGAACGCCTCTACCGCTTCGCCCGGCGCGACGCCGGCAGCTACGGCGCCCTGGAGGTGGTCGAGGACCCCGCCGAGGTGCTCGCGGCCAGCCGCCGCCTGCAGCTGGTGGCCCGTCACCAGGTACGGGTCATCGACGTGCCCCCGTACTCCGGCAGCCACGCCCACTACGCCGACCAGGAGGTCCTGCAGCGCCGCCGGATGGCCGCGGGCGTCGTCTACCGCGCGATCTACCAGGGCTGCGCGTTCGAGGACCCGGTGGCCGGGCCCAACATGGCCCGCATGGTCGAGGCGGGGGAGCAGGCCCGCACCCTGGACGAGCCGCCGCTCAAACTCGCCATCGGCGACGACGACCTCGCCATCGTCACCCTGCCCGCCGACGACCGCCCCGGCGTCGTCTCCCTGCTGATCCGCCCCTCCGGCCTGCTGCAGGCCATGACCGGCGTCTTCGAGACCCTGTGGCGCCTGGCGGTCCCGGCCACCGTGGTCGGCGTCGACCTGCGCGTCGACGAACGCGACCGGCGCATCCTCACCCTGATGGCCGGCGGCGCCACCGACGACGCCATCGCCCGCCGCCTCGGCCTGGGCCGGCGCACCGTGGTACGCCGCGTCTCCGTCCTCCTCGCCCACCTGGGCGCCACCACCCGCTTCCAGGCCGGCGTCCAGGCAGCCCGCCGGGGATGGCTCTGAACCGGGGGCCGCAGCCCGGGATGCCGTAGCGCGGGGCCGCAGCACGGCGGCGGGGCCGCAGGGCAGTTCGCCCCGCGGCCCCGCCATCCTGCCGTCCTGCTGTCCCGCCCTCCTGTCGTCCTGCCGTCCGTGACGCGTTCTCAGCAGGCGCCCGCCGGGCGGTCGCGGACCACCAGGTCGGTTCGGCCGGCGGTCGCGTCCAGCCAGATCACCCGGGTGCCCTGGTCGGCGGCGGCCTCGTACTGGCCGCCGCGGTCGCAGGAGAGGCGCTGCGGGGTGCCGCCGGCGAGCGGGACCTGCCACAGCTTGGGCAGCGCGGCGTTGGTCCAGCCGCCGGCGGGCTTGTCGCTCTCGACCCGGTAGGTGACGGCCTGGTCGGAGGCGGTGAGGACGGTGGAGCGCGGGGCGTTCGGGGAGTCGCCGCTCAGCAGGTCGACGATGCCCGAGCCGTCCAGGGCCGCGGAGCGGATGGTGGCGCGCCGGGTGTGGTCGGCGGGGAAGTCCAGCCACAGCAGGCGTCCGCCCGCCAGGGTGAGGGAGGCGGCGCTGCTGGGCCCGGTTCCGGCCGGGGCGTGTTCGGCGTACCGGGCGGTGACCTTCCCGGCGGCGACGGAGTAGAGCGTCGGTACGGTCACCAGCGGGCCGTCGCCGTCGCGCCAGGTCTCGTTCCAGGCGAGGAGGCCGTCCTTGAGGGCGAGTTCGGACGCGTTGTGCCCCTCGGGCACCGGGAGTGCGACCGGCGCGCCGCCGTCGTGGCTCAGGTACGGCCGGGTGTGGCCGTTCTCGGTGAGGGTGAAGGCGATGTCGGTGCCGGAGATCCGGGCGTTGCCGAGCTGCTGGGCGGTGCTGGTGGAGCGGAAGACGCTGCGTACGGGGCCGGCACCGCTCAGCGGGGCGGTCAGCACTTCCTGGCTCGCGCCCTGGGGGCCGCCCATGGCCGCCCAGACGGCGTTGGTGCCGTCGGTGGTGGCCCAGCTGTGGATGCGGCCGTCCTCGGGGCTCAGGCGTACCGGGGTGCCGTGTCCGTCGACGGTGCCGGTGTACAGGCCGGTGCCGGCGGGACCGTCGCCGAGGATCAGCCAGTGGCCGCGGGCGACGGCCGGGGTGGCCATGCCGTTGGAGATGTTCGGCAGCAGGGTGCGGCTGTCGGTGCCGAGCCGCTTCTGCCAGCCGGGGCGGATCCCGTGCGCGTCGAACGCGGCCGCGACGGAGCGCAGTTGACGCTTGGTGAGGCCCAGGTCGCGGCCGGCCGAGAGGACCGCGTCGCGGCCGGCGGTGAAGTCGTCCAGCGGGGTGAGGTAGTCGGCGAGCGCGTGGTAGACGACCCGGTCGGCGGTGAGCGGGTCGAGGGTGCGCCGGATGTCCCACAGCGCCCCGCTGAAGATGGTGGAGTTGTAGTGCGCTCCGCCCTGGTCGATTTCGTAGCGGGTGCCCAGGTAGTCGGCCTCCGTGGTGCGGTGGTCGTCCAGGCGGCGCTGGGCGCAGGCCTGCGGGGTGCCGCTGCGGCACAGGCCCTCGCCGAGCAGTGCGGCGGCTGGGTCGTCCATGGACAGGCCGCGGGCGGTGGCCTCGATGGCGTTGCCGAAGTAGTCGGAGATCCCCTCGTTCATGGCGCCGGGCTGGCCGAGGGCGAAGAGGTCGGCGGTGTGCTCGACGACGCCGTGGGTCATCTCGTGCGCGGCCACGTCCAAGGCGACGGAGAACGGGTAGTAGCCGGGGCCGGAGCCGTAGACCATCTTGGAGCCGTCCCAGAACGCGTTCGGGAACGGCTTGCCGCCGTCGCTCGCGTTCACCACGGAGACGATCGCCCCGCCCTTGCCGTCCAGGCCGTCGCGGCCGAGCCGGTCGCGGTAGAAGTCGTACACGATACCGGCGTTGACGTGGGCGTCGGTGGCGCCGTGCTCGCCGGTGGCGGCGGGGAAGTCGGGGGTGGGGGAGGAGGCGGGGACGGCGTCGGCGGGGACGGGCACGTGGTCGAAGTCGCCCGCGTCGCGGCCGTCGGCGTCGTAGGTGGTGATGGTGGCGGGGCGGGTGAGGTCGGTGAGCTGGTAGGTGCCGTCCGCCCGCTTGGCGATGTTCACGGCGGCGGTGCGCCCGTGGGCGTCGGGGGCGGTGCCGGTGGCGGGCTGCAGGCCGTCGGCGGCGGCGGGGGCCGGGGCGGTCGCCGCCCCGGTCGCCGGGTGGGGCGCGCCGGCGTCGTGGGCGAGGGCGACCGTGCCGGTGGTGGCGTCGACGTACACCTCCCGGACGCCGGCCGCCGCCTTGTCGCGCACGGTGTAGTGCTCGGTCAGGCGGCCGCCGCCGTCGGGCAGGATCACCGCGCCGCGGTCCTCGGCGGTGGTGGTGGCGGTGGTCTGCGGGCTTGCGGGTGCGGCGGCCTGGGGGCCGGTCGGCGCGGTGAGCGCCGCCTGCCGCAGGGTCTCGGCCGGGACGGTGGGGGCGGTGGGGGCGCTCAGGCCGGTGAAGTAGCGCCCGCCCGCCGATTCCACCTTCTGCCCGGCGCCCTGGCCGGACAGGTGCACCAGGTACTGGCCGCCGAGCACCGGGATCCCGCCGTGGCGCTGCTCGAACCTGACGGTGCGCCGGCCGTCGGGGCCCTGCGTGGAGCCGAGTTCGGCCAGCTCGCCGGTGTCGATGTGGTAGCGGTCGGGGTGCGCGGCGAGGTGGGCCAGGGCGGCCGGGGCCGGGTCGCCCTGGGCGGGTTCGGACAGGCCGGTCACCAGCTGCGGGGCGGCGGTGTCGCGGCCGGCCACCAGGGCCGGCACCGGGTCCGCGTCCGGCGCGGGCGCGCCCGCCGCCGGTACGGCCAGGGCGGGCGGTACGGCCAGCGCCAGCGTCACGACGGCTGCGGCGCCAAGGGTGAATGTGCTTGCGGTACGGGGGAGTCGGGGCACGGCGGTCCTCTCGTGCATGAGTCAAGGGTGCGGCGGCACGACGGCTCACCGCACCGACCACAATAGGCAGACCGCCGACATATGTCGACTGGCTGCCCATCAAGGTCCGCGCAGGCCCGCGTCCCGGGCCCACCCGGCCAGGTGGACGGCGCAGGCCGCCGCGGCGGCCAGGCCGGCCAGGGCCAGGACGATCCAGAACGGGATCGCCGGCAGGCTCGGCCGGCCGGTGGCCATCCGCCCGCCGTCCTCCAGCCAGACCTTGACCTCGTGGTTGTCCGGGAAGGGCTTGTCGACCGGGCGCTCCTCGCTGAACCACCGTCCGTCCACGCTCCAGCGGTAGGTGCAGCCGTACGTCCGGTCGCCCAGCCCGCCGCCCTCCACCGGCACCTGGCCGGTCACCCGGCAGTGCGTCACCACGGCCCACACACTGGGCGGCTCGTGCACCCGGGTGCGGACGGTGTCGGCGGCCTGGGCCGCCGCGAACGCCGTGCCCCAGAGGGCCAGCAGGAGCAGCACCGCGAAGGAGGCGACCGGCGCGAAGCCCCGGCCCGCCGCCCGGCGGCTCAGCGGGACGCAGGCGGCGACGGCCACCGCCAGCGCGACGGCGCACACCCACAGCCGCGCCCCGCCCACCGGCCGGTCCTGCGACCACGCCCACACCGCCGACGCGCCCGCGACGGCCGGCACCGCCAGCGCCACCGCGGCCGGTGCCGTCCACCCCCGCCCGCGCCCCCCGCCCGTCAGGTCGCCCACGTCGCCGCCCTTCCCCCCGTCGTCCGGCCCTCCCGCCGATCCTCCTACCGCCCGGGGGGCCGCCCACACCCCCGGGCCGGGATCCGTGCCGAGCGGTGACGGGGCCGCGACATCGTCACGGGCTCTCCGGAGGCGGGGCGTTCAGGTGTCCAGGCATCCAGGTGTTCAGGCCTTCATTACGGTGACCCCGAGCATCCGCGCGCCGGTCTCGGTGCGCGGCCGGTGGCTGCTGCCCGGCGCGAACACCACGTAGCTGCCCGCGGGGTGGCGCTCCTCGCCCTCGATCACCTCCCCGCTCAGCACGAAGTACCGCTCCTCGGTGCCGTGCACGTCGACCTCCGGCCACCGGCTGCCCGGCGCGAAGTCGATCAGCCAGCCGCGCGCGTACCCGGTGGCCGTCAGCCTGCGCCGCACGATCCCCGGCGCGACCTCCATCGGCTCCACCTCGTCCACCAGCAGCGATGTCTTGAGTTCCGTGTCCTTGTCGTCCATGCCCCCACTGTGGCCGCCCCCGCACCCGCCGCCCCAGAGTCCGAAAAGACATCCTCAGGTACATTCCTGCCATGAGCGTCGCAGTCCTGAAGACCCCCGCCCCCGCCACCGCCGCGCGCCGCCACCGGGTGGTGGCCCTGCTCGGCGCACCCCAGTCGCCCTTCGAACTCGCCTGCGCCGCCGAGGTCTTCGGCACCGAGCGGCCCGGCCTGGCCGCCCACTACGACTTCCGGCTGTGCACCCGCACCCCCGGCCCGGTGCCCACCACCCTCGGCGTCCCGCTGCTGGTCGAGGACGGCCTGACGGCACTGGAGGAGGCCGACACCGTCGTCATCCCCGGCTGGCAGCCGCCCGGCTCCCCCGTCCCGGCCGACGTCCTCGCCGCGCTGCGCGCCGCCCACGCGCGCGGCGCCCGGATCGTCTCCATCTGCACCGGCGCCTTCGTCCTCGCCCGGGCCGGACTACTGGACGGCCGCAGCGCCACCACCCACTGGGGCCGCACCGCCCAACTCGCCTCCGAATACCCGGCGTTGCGGGTGGACCGGGACGTCCTGTACGTCGACCACGGCGACGTCGCCACCAGCGCCGGGTCCGGCGCCGGCATCGACCTGTGCCTGCACCTGCTGCGCCGCGACCACGGCGCGGCCTACGCCGCCCAGGTCGCCCGGCACATGGTGCTGCCCCCGCACCGCGAGGGCAGCCAGCTGCAGTACGCCGCCGCCCCGGAGCCGGCCCGGGCGGACGAGTCGCTGGCGCCGCTGCTGGAGTGGGCCGGACAGCGCCTGGGGGAGCGGCTGGCGGTGGACGAACTGGCCGCCCGCGCCGGGGTGTCCGGGCGCACCCTGGCCCGCCGCTTCGCCGAGCAGCTGGGCACCAGCCCCGGCCAGTGGCTGCTGGCCCGGCGCATCGACGCCGCCCGGGCCCTGCTGGAGCGCACCGACCTGCCGGTGGAGGCCGTCGCCGACCGGGTCGGCCTCGCCTCCGCCGTCAACCTGCGCCGCCGCTTCCGTACCGCCCTCGGCACCACCCCCGGCGCCTACCGCCGCACCTTCGGCGGCGGCTAGCCGGTCCTGCGTCGCCCCGCCCGGCACACCGTCACCGCCGCCCTGGTCCGCCCCGACGGCCACCTGGCCCGGCTCACCGACGAAGCCGGCCCCCCAGGCCTCGGCCGCGGCCGCCCGCACCGCCGCGGCCGCGTACTGACACCGGGCGGCGCCCGATTGCGGTTGGATCACGACGTGTCCGGTTCATCAACTCTTGGGCGAATGTGCGGTGATTGATTTGTTGGCAGCCCTGTCAGCGGACTCTCATCGGGGACCTCCGTGGACACCCCCGGCTTTGGCCGGGGGTGGGGGTACCTCCCGCTTGCGGGGGAGAAATGGACTGTCTGCGGAGTGGGTTCGGAGGCGGCGTTCCGCCGTTATGGCGGACCGCCGTGCAGGTGGCCGCAGGTGGTTGTCAGTGCCTGCCGGTAGGTTGGTCCCGTGTATCTCAGGTACTCCTATTGCTCGCCAAGGCGCACGCCAAGGTGGCCGACACCCGCATGGACTGGCTGCACCTGAACGTGCGTGGCCTCGCCCGCACCCGCCTGGCCAAGTCCGTCCACGACGCCGGATGGGCCACCTTCCGCCGGCTCCTTGAGGAGAAGGCCACGCGGTACGGACGGCACGTCGGCGTGATCGGCCGGTACGAACCCACGTCGCAGGTTGCTCCACCTGCGGCGTGCTGGACAGGCCCAAGCCGCTGGACGTCCGCACGTGGACGTGCGGTGCATGCGGTACCTTCCACGATCGTGACCTCAATGCTGCTCGGAACATCCTGGCCGCCGGGCGGGCGGACAGGCTAAACGCCTGCGGAGGGCCGGTAAGCCCCGGCGTGGCGATCCCACGCCAGGCACGGCCCGTTGAAACAGGAACCCACCGGAACACCGGCCGCACCGGGCGCAAGCCCCGTGCGGCAGGCGCGGCCGGAATCCCCGTGCGTCAGCGCGGGTAGGATGCCAAAATTCCTGCTGACACGCGTGACGGACGGTCCGGAGGACCTGCTGGGGGAGTGGGTCCCGCGAGGGCCCCGGCGCGTGAGATTCCGCATTCTTTCCCTGGGGGAGTCCCTTGCCCGAGCCCGAGAACGAGAGCGCCGCCGCCGAACCGCCGGCACCGGCCCAGCCATCCGTGCCTGTTCCCGTGCCTGTTCCCGCTCCGGCCACCGCGCCGGTTCCGCCGGCGGCCTCCGCTCCGGCCGGGGAGCCCGCTGTCGGCGAGACCGTGACGTCGCAGCCGCAGCCGCAGCCGCAGCCGGAGCTGGAGCTGGAGCCGGAGCCGCAGCCCGCGCAGGCTCCGTCCGCGCGCCGCCTGCCGCGCGCCGTCGGCGTCGCGCTGGCCACCGCCGGCCTGCTCGCCGTCACGGCGGCCAGCGCCGCGGTGACCGTCGCCGTCGGCAAGCCCGACGCCCACCCGGCCGCCGCCGCACCCGCCGTCACCGCCGCCCCGAAGGCGAGCGCGAGCGCCACCGCGAGCGCCTCGCCCACCCCCGAGCCCGTCCCGGCGCCGACTGCCGTCCCGGCCGAGCCCGCCCCGGTCAGCACCGTCAAGGGCACGGTCAGCGGCAGCAAGCACGAGGGCGACCTGCGCTACTTCCTGCTCCCGATCCCCGCCGGCGGCGAGTCGTACGGGCCCGCGGACGGGATGACGATGACCGACGAGGACGTCGCCGACCTCTTCGGCAAGCAGGACGGCATCAAGGACATCCTCGCCTCCTACGGCTACAAGGAGGGCGCGACCCGGATGTACCGGACGGCCGACGGCAAGGCCGAGGTGACCGTCACCCTGCTGCACTTCGGCTCCGCCGCGATGGCGACCGACTTCGTCAAGGGCTACAAGATCAAGTCGCTGGACCCGGTCGACATCGACGGCCTCCCCGACGCCCGCGGCTACCTCAAGAAGCCCAAGCAGCAGGCGTACACCGGCTCGATGACCGGCATCGCCAGCCAGGGCGACGTCCAGTACACGATCGACGTCGATGTGAAGGGGACGCCGGACAAGGCGCTGCTGAGCGAGCTGATGAAGCGCCAGCGCGACTGGCTCGCCTCGGGCGGCTGAGCCCCGCGCCCACGCGCGCCGCCGCCCGCCCTCCGACGCCACCCCTTCCTTCCTCCTCTGGAGCCACTTCCGTGACCACCGAACCCGCGGAGCCGGTACCCGCGCCCGCCGCGCCCGCCGCGCCCGCCGCGCCGCCCGCACCCGCCGTTCCACCGCCGCCCGCCACCGAGCCGCCCGCCGCCGCGCCGTACGCCACCGAGCCGCCCGCCGCCGACCCGTTCGCCACCGAGCCGGGCGACCTGCTGGAGGCCGGCCCCGAGCGAGCCCCCCGCGTCCCGCGCCGCCCCCGCCCGGTGCTGCTGGCCGCCTGCGCCCTGGTGTTGGGCGCCCTGGCCGGCGGCGGCGTCGGCTACGCCGTGCAGGCCCAGCGCCCGCCCACGCCGCTGCCGCCGCTGCAGGCCGCGCGCCCGTCCTACCCGGCCGAGGTGGTCGACCCGGCCGCCCTCGCCGCCGAGCAGCCCGCGCCGCTTGCCATCGACGGCGACCTGACCAAGCTGCTGATCACCGCCCCCGAGGGCAGCACTCCCTGGAGCGAGAACCCGGACAAGCCCAGCTGGATCTCGATCGGCGAGGTCGCCGAGCAGAGCGGCAACGCGGCCTTCGCGTTCCGGGACCTCGCCTCGCGCGGCTTCCGGCGCGCGGCCGAGGTGGACTGGAAAAAGGACAACACCCTCTACCGCGTCTCGCTGATCCAGTTCGCGCCGGACCACGCCGACGAGGCGAAGTCCGCCAGCTGGCCGTCGTTCGCCGACGGCGCCAACGGCGGCTACAAGGTGGAGTCCGAGCCCCGGCACTGGGCCGAGAGCACCGAGCAGTACTACTACGGCCAGGCCGTCGCCAAGCGCGGCTCGTTGCAGATGACGATCGAGGTCTTCGGCACCCAGCAGGTGAACGCCGACCTCCTCAAGGACCTCGCCAAGCGACAGTGGGAGCGGCTGGTATGAACGACGACACCGTGACCGCGAACCCGGCCGCGCCCACACCCGAGCCCGAGCCGACGCCCACGCCTGACCAGGTGCCCGCCGACGCGCAGGCCGCCGACGCGCAGGCCCCCGCCGCGCCCAACCCCGCCTCCCGCCGCCTGCTGCGCGCGGGCGCCGCGACGGCAGCCGCCGCGCTGGTCGGCGTGGTCATCGGCATCGGCATCATCAAGACCCAGTACGACGACCCGGCCCCGGCCACCGCCGCCGCCCCGTCCACCGGGCCCACCCCGACCGCGACCGCGACCCCGTACGGCGCCAAGTCCAACGGCAGCCACTTCGGCGCGCTGCGCGACCTGCTGCTGCCCGTCCCGGCCGGCTACGAACTCGGCCCCGACGACGGCGTCTACGGCAACGACACCGAGCTGAACGGCGAGCAGCTGGCCGCCCAGCTGGACGCCGAACTCCAGCAGGTCCCCAAGGAGAAGCGCGACAAGCTCCGCTCCTACTGGGACGGCCTGCACATCAAGGCCACCGGCGTGCGCTCCTACCTCTCCAGCGGGGACGACCTGGTGATCGGCCTGAAGCTGCGCCAGTTCAACCAGCAGGAAGTGCAGCGGATCAACGAGTACACCGCGGTCTTCACCGGCGACACCGGCCTCTTCCGGATCGGCCCGGCGATCCCGGGCCACCCCGAGGCGCACTGCTACCTGATGCCGGCGGCGCCGTCCGCGCCGATCGACTACCTGGAGTGCTCGGCCGCCGAGGGCGACCTGCTGGTCGTCATGAACGCCGAGGGCGTGGCACCGCTGCCCAAGGACAAGATCGTCGCCCTCTTCACCCTGCAGCTCGACCGCCTCGCCCGCCCGGGAGCGTCCGCATGACCGACCACGCCACCCCGCCGCAGCCCGCGTCGGACCCGCTCCCGCCGCCGCCCGCGCCGCCCGTGACCCCGGCGGCACCGACGGCCCCGCCCGCGCCGCCCGTGACCCCGGCGGCACCGACGGCCCCGCCCGCGCCGCCGCTGCCCGAAACCGCCATCGGGGCCGTCGAGTTCACCGCGCCCGCCCTGACCCCCGAGGCCCTCGCGGAGCAGGAGGCCCGCCGGGCCCGGCGCCGCAAGGCCGCGGTGCGCTGGAGCTGCGCCGCCCTGGTGTTCGCCCTCGCCGGCACCGGCACCGCCCTGGCCGTCACCGCCCCCGAACGCACCGACATCCCGGGCCTGGCCACCGCGAGCGACGGCCGCTACACCTTCCCGCCGCTGACCCTGCCGCCCCTGCCCTCGGGCAAGGCCGCGCCGGACGCCAAGGGCAAGTCCCTCCACTACGCGGACCTGCGCTACCTGCTGCTGCCCGCCCCCAAGGAGGCCGGCGGCTCCGTGACCGCGCCGACCTTCCCGGCCCCCACGGCGAGCCCCACCGCCTCGGGATCCCCGACGGCGTCGCCGACCACGCCGCCGGCCGCGTCCCCGACGGCAGCCCCCACCCCCGCCCAGGCCGCCGCAGCCGCCGCGGCCTGGGTGCCCTGCGACGCGATCCTCACCGAGCAGCAGGACCCGGCCAAGCTGCGCGAACTGCTCCTGCAGAACGCCTGCCGCGCGGCCACCGTCCGGGAGTGGACGGCCTCCGACGGCACCCGCACCCAGATCCGGCTGCTGCGCTTCGGCTCCACCGGCGAGTCCTGGGACACCTACACCTCGCTGCGCTCCAAGGGCCGTTCCAAGGCCGCCCCCGACACGAAGTCCACCGCCCACACGGACTGGGACACCGTCGACGGCGTGGAGCTGACCACCCTGGAGTCCACCGCGAGCGCCCCCAAGGGCAACCCCACCGCCCGCGTCGCCTACCTCTGCGCCTCCGACATCCTGGCCGTCGTCACCATGACCAATCCCAACGGCGTGCCCACCGCCCCGTTCCGCCAGGTCGTCACCCTGCAGTCCGACATCCTGGCCTGAGCCCGGGCGTGGCCGAGCGCAGGAAGTCGGCCCGGCCGACTTCCTGCGCTCAACCACACGGCGGCCACACGGCGGCGCCAGGCAGCGGCGGACGGCGGCACGGCGCGGTCAGACGGCCTCGGACGGCGTCAGGCCTGCGCCTGCGCAGCGTCCCACGGCCGGCGGGTGCCCGCCGTGAAGCCCGCCCGCGCGGCGACCGCGAGGGCGGCGCCGGCCGCAGGTCCTGCGGATCGGCCAAGCAGGCCAGGACCGGCGCCAGCTCGCCGACGGTCAGGCGCTGCGCGCGGGCGGCGTCCAGCAGTTCCGTCAGCCGCCGGCCGAAGCCGGCGACGTACGCCGACTCGTCCGCCTCCCCCTGCGGGACCCGCTCCCGGACCCGGTCGGCCAGGTGGTCCTCGACGTTCTCCACCGCGCCGGTCAGGCGTGCGCCGGGGTCCGTCTCGCCGGGTGCGCTGCGCCAGTTCCCGCCGTCCGGCTCCCACCAGAAGCAGAACCCGGCCCGGTCGGCCGGCGCGGGCACCCAGTCCGGCGCGCCCGCCAGCAGCTGCGCCTCGTCGCGCTCGGTGCTGAAGTCCACGTCGAAGCCGCTGATCACCGCCCGGCCGCCCGGCAGCCAGGCCAGCTGCCAGCCGTTGCTGCTCGTCAGGCGCCGGCGACCGGCAGCAGGCCACGCTCGCCGAACACCTTCTTGGCGACGAAGGTGGCGTTCAGCGCCTTGGGGAAGCCGCAGTAGCCGGCGGAGTGCAGCAGCGCCTCGACGATCTCCTCGGGGGTGAGCCCCACGTTGAGGGAGGCGTTGATGTGGACCTCCAGCTGCGGCTCGCACCCGCCGAGCGCGGTGAGCATCCCCAGGGTGACCAACTGGCGGTCGCGCGGGGCGAGTTGGGGGCGGCTGTAGATCTCCCCGAATCCCCAGGCGACGATCTGGTGCCCGAGTTCGGGGCTGATGTCGTCCAGCGACTGCACGACCCGGCGCCCGACCTCGCCGTCGATGCGCTCGAGCACCTCCATCCCGTGCTCGAAGCGCTCCCGGCGGACCTCTGCGTCGTTCGCGGCCGTGCTCATCGCGGCACTCCTCTCCCGGCTGCCCCTACCGGCGGCCCTCGTCCCGATCCCGACCGGTCCCGCCCGCCGAGGTCGGCGGGCGGGACCCACGGCAGAACCGTAGGACTTGGAGTGCACTCCAACTCAAGCCCGACACTCCGGGGCCGCGGGCGTCAGGGACGCTCAGGAGCGGTGGTACTGGACGGGGGAGGGGACCTCGCCGCCGAGTTCGGCGGCGGCGCGGCGGGCCCAGTACGGGTCGCGCAGCAGTTCGCGGCCGAGCAGGACGGCGTCGGCGCGGCCCTCGGCGACGATGGCCTGGGCCTGGGCGGGGTCGGTGATCAGGCCGACGGCGGCCACGGGCAGGCCGGCCTCGGTGCGCACGGCCTCGGCGAAGGGCACCTGGAAGCCGGGCGCGGCCTCGATCCGGGCGTCGGGGACGAGGCCGCCGGTGGAGACGTCCAGCAGGTCCACGCCGTGCGCCTGCAGTTCCTTGGCGAGGCGGACGGTGTCCTGGGAGGTCCAGCCCTCGCGGCCGTCCTGCGGGTTCTCGGTGAGCCAGTCGGTCGCGGAGACGCGGAAGAAGACCGGCAGTTCCTCGGGCCACACCGCGCGCACCGCGTCGACGACCTCCAGCGCGAAGCGGATGCGGCCCTCGAAGGAGCCGCCGTAGCCGTCGGTGCGGCGGTTGGTGTGGGGGGAGAGGAACTCGTGGATCAGGTAGCCGTGGGCGCCGTGGATCTCGGCGACCTGGAAGCCGGCGTCCAGCGCGCGCCGGGCGGCGTCGGCGAACCGGCGCACGATCGCGCCGATCTGCTCCTCGGTCAGCTCCTGCGGTGTGGTGTGGGCGGGGGAGAAGGGCGCGGCGCTGGGGCCGACCGGTACCCAGCCGTGCTCCTCGTCGGCGGCGACGGGGCGCCCGCGGTCGACCCAGGTCCGCTCGGTGGACGCCTTGCGCCCGGCGTGGGCGAGCTGGATCGCGGCGACGGTGCCCTGGGACTTCAGGAAGGCGGTGATCCGCCGGAAGGCCGCGGCCTGCTCGTCGTTCCAGATCCCGAGGTCGTACGGGCTGATGCGGCCCTCGGGGCTGACGGCGGTGGCCTCCGTGATGATCAGCCCGGTGCCGCCGGCGGCGCGCGCCGCGAGGTGGGTGAAGTGCCAGTCCGTCGGGACGCCGGCCGTGTCCCCGCCCGGCACGGCGCTGTACTGGCACATCGCCGGCATCCAGATCCGGTTGGGGACGGTCAGCGCCCGCAGGGTGTACGGGGTGAAGAGGGTGGTGCTCATGTCGGACTCCCGGTGGGGTCGGCGGCGCCAGGACGCAGGGGCGCACCCGCAACTGATTGCAGCTGCAACTTATGACTCCAAAGATAGTTGCGCGCGCACGCATCTGCAAGGTCCATCCCCATCCCCCCTGGCCCCCGCCCCGCCTCAGCCCGCGCCGCCCGCGCCCAGCAGATCGCGGGCCCGGGCGGCCAAGCCGTCGGCGTCGCACCGGGTGGCCAGCTCCAGCCCCCGGGTGAGCGCCGTGCGGGCGTCCGCCGCGGTGCCCAGCGCCTCGCCCAGGTCGACCAGGGCGAGCGCGTGCTCGTAGCGGGCGGGCGAGCGCTCCAGCCGGCCGACCGCCTCCGCCAGCAGCCCGGCCCTGCGGGGCCGCTCGTGCACCGCGGCGCACAGCCGCAGCGCGCTGCCGACGGCCGAGTCCGTGCCGGACTCCCGGGCCCGGCGCACCGCCTCCTCGGCGAGGTCGCGGGCCCGGTCCGGCTGCTCGGCGGCCACCGCGCGCGCCAGGTGGCCCAGCCACGGCGCCCACACCGTGTTGCGCCACCCGCGCGCGTCCAGGGCCGCCCCGGCGGCGGCCAGCGTCGCGGCCGCGCCCGCCGCGTCGCCCCGGGCCAGCAGCAGGCGCCCGTACAGCGTCGGGGCGTCGGGCAGCACCATCACCGTCGGGTACGGCGGGCCGAAGGCGTGCTTGTGCGCGAGCTCCAGGGCCTCCGCCACCCGGCCGCGCGCGGCCAGGGTCTCGGCCAGCGCCCCGACCGCGTCCCAGTGCAGCGGGATGCCCGGGCCGATCCGCTCGGCGATGCGCAGGGCCCGGCGCAGGTAGTCCTCCGCCGCGGCGAGGGCGCCGCAGCGGAAGCGGAGCATGCCGGTCAGCAGGTAGGCGAAGCCGAGGTGGCCGCCGCTCCACCCGGCGACCTCGTAGGCGCGCACCGCCTCGCCGAACAGCTCCTCCGCCCGGTCGACCCGGTCGGCGTACAGGAAGCTGATGCCCAGGATCCCGGGCAGCTCGAAGCCCCAGGTGGTGTTGGTCCAGCCGAGGCTGTGGGGCAGCCGGCCGCCCGGCAGCGCGGACTCGCCCAGGGCGATCGCCTCCGCGCTGTCGACGCCGCGCAGCGTGAGGTCCCAGCAGCGCAGCACGGCCACCGCGTGGGCCAGACCGTCGCGTTCGAACACGCCCTCGCCCGGGGCCGCCGCCGCGTCCGCGTCGGCGCCTTCACCGCCGCCGCCGAAGCCGGGGTCGGGGTCGGCGTCGGTGAAGGCCAGGCCGACCGTGCCCAGCATCCGGTCGAACTCCGCGAGCCGCCGCGAGCGGCCCGGGCCGTCCGCGTCCTCGGACTGGAACGCGGCGAACATGAAGTGGGCGACCTCCAGGCGCAGCCGCCCCGGCCCGGGCCCGGTGCGCGCTGCCTCCTCGGCGCACAGCGCGGCGGCCTCGCCGAGCCGGTTGCTGTGGGCGAGGGCCTGGGCGAGCCGGAAGGTCGCGTCCACCCGCAGCTCGGGGTCCAGCCCGTACGGGTCGGCGAGCGCCAGGCGCAGCTGGTTGACGGTGGTCGCCGGGTCGGTGAGCAGCGCCGAGCAGCCGAGTTCGTAGAGCACCGAGGCCCGGTCCAAGTCGGCGGGCGGCTCGCTGATGGCGCGGCGCAGGCAGCGCTGCGCGGCTTCGGGCGCGCCGATGGCCAGGTGTTCGCGGGCCGCCCGGCGCAGCTTGTCGACGATCTCGCCGTCGCCTTCGGGCAGGATCTCCAGCAGGTGGCGGGAGGCGGCCAGCAGGCCGAGGCCGGCGTTCTCGAGCTCGACGGCGGCGACCCCGTGCATCCCGGTCCGGGTGGAGGGCGACATCGACTGGTAGACCGAGGTGGCGACCAGCGGGTGGACGAACTCCAGCCGGCCCGCCGCGGTGCCGGTCAGCACCCGGTGGTGGCGCAGCTCCCGCACGGACTGGGCGGCGGTCTCCGGGCCCTGGGCGCAGATGGCCGCGGCGAGGTCGGAGCGGATGTCGGTGTCCAGCACGGACGCCGCCCAGGCGAAGCGCAGCGCGGTGGGGCCGAGCCGCTCCAGCCAGTGCCGCAGCGTCATCCCCCGGGCGGTGGCGGCGAGTTCGCGCAGCTGCCCGGTGCTCTCCTCGACCGGGTCGAGTCGCTGGTCGGCGACCTCGCGCAGCAGGGTGGCGGTCTCGTACGGGTTCCCGCCGGTGACGGCCCAGACGTGGCGGCAGAAGGCGTCCTCGGCCGCCGCGCCCAGGGCGGCGCGGACCAGGTGCGCGACCGAGGCGGGCTGGAGCGGGCGCAGTTCGTGCCGGCGGTCGGCCCGGTCGGCGAGGCCGCGTTGCAGCGCCAGGGCGTCGTCGGGGAACTCGTCGCGGCAGGCGAGTACCAGCAGGGCCGGCAGCTCCCGGGCGCGGACCGCGAAGCCCGCCAGCCAGCCGAGCGACTCCGGGTCGGCCCAGTGCAGGTCGTCGACGATCACGGCCACCGGGGAGCGCAGCTGCACGAGGCGGGTGAGGACGAAGTCCAGCCCGTCCCGCACCCCTTGGGGATCGAGCTGCCCGCGCGGCGGCAGCAGCCCGGCCGCCGGGCCGACGACGTCCTCCCACGGCCCGAAGACCTGCGCCCGCTCCTCCTCGGACAGGGCCGCCAGCACCGGGCGCACCAGCTGGCGCACCACGTGGAACGGCTCGTGGCACTGGCGCTGCCCGCCCCGGGCGAACAGCACCGTGCAGCCCGCGCGCCGCGCCGCCCGCCGCACCTCGGTCAGCACCGCGGTCTTGCCCAGCCCCGCCGCGCCCGTGTAGAGCAGCAGCTCCCCGACCCCGGCGCCGGCCGGCCCGGTGAGCGCCTCGATCGCCCGCCCTGCCGAGCGGATCTCGGCCTCGCGCTCGTGCAGCGGACCGCCCTCCCCGCCGGACCCGCCGCCCCCGGGCTTTTCCTCGGTCACCCTCGCCTCCAATTCACCGTGTCGGAACGGTTGTTGAGAGGCCGACGCTACTGCCGTGCGCCCGGCTCCGGTGCAGGCTTGACAAAGCCGGCCGCCGCACCCCGAGTGCGGGCGGGGGGGCGGCTCTGCCCGGCCCGGGCCCCGTGCCGCCCCCGCTCGGAAAAGTCGGGTACGGACGACCCGTTCGTGTCGCACCCCTGGGGTTTCCGGGCCCCGAACGGGGGCCCTACCGCCGCACCCCGGAACGCCTCGGGCACACGGCGGTCGACGGTCGGTGAACCGGCGACGGCGCCGCCCGGGAGGACCGGGCGGCGCCGTCAGCGGTTCACGCGGTGGCCGTCAGCAGGCCGTCAGCACACCGTCAGCGCACCGGCTGCGGGAGGCGCTGGGCCGGGACGCCCGGCGCCGGGCTCGTCGCCGACGAGGCCTGGTCGGAGGCGGCCGACACGTCGGACGCGGCCGGGGCGGCGCCGAGGGAGGTGCCGCGGGTCTCCTCCGCCCACAGCACGCACACCAGCAGGCCCAGCGCGGTGGTGCCGGCGGCGATGAGCATGGTCGGGCCGGTGCCGAGCCCGGTCAGGGACAGCGGCAGCAGGTAGGTGCCGACGGCCGCGCCGATCCGGCTCACCGAGGTGGCCACACCCACGGCGGTGGCCCTGATCTCGGTGGGGAACAGCTCGTTGGGGTACGTCCAGTCGAGCACGTTGGGCCCGCCGCACAGGAACGCGTACGCGCACAGCGCCAGCAGGGCGACCGCGGCGGGGGCGGTGGGCCACACGCCCAGCAGGGCCAGCGGGACGGTCATCAGCGCGAAGGACCAGATGATGACGGGGCGCCGGCCGCGGCTGTCGATCAGGCGCAGCGCCGGGTAGCAGCCGAGCAGGAAGACCAGGCTGATCAGCCCGGTGCCGAGGGTCTCCATGACGGTGCCGCCCGGCAGGCCGAAGGAGGAGAGGATCTGCGGGCCGAAGGTGAGCATCGCGAACAGCGGGCCGACCTGGCAGAGGAAGAACAGGCCGCAGAACAGGGTGCGGCGCCGGTAGGGCTGGGTCATCAGCAGGCGCAGCCCGGCGGGCCGGCCGCGTTCGGCCGGGTCGGGCATCAGCTCGCGGCCGTCGACCCGGACCCCGAGGTGCTTCTCGACCACGCGCACCGCGTCGCCGACCCGCCCGTTCGCGGCGAGCCAGCGCGGCGACTCCGGCGAACCGCGGCGGATCACCAGGAAGACCACGCACAGCACCGTGGAGCTCGCCAGCATCCACCGCCAGCTGCCCGGCCCGGCCAGCTCCAGGAACAGGTAGCCCACCACGTAGGCGAGCACGGAGCCGGCGTACCAGGCGACGATCTGCTGACCGAGCAGCCGCCCGCGCTGCTTGGCGGGCAGCCACTCGGCGAGCAGCGAGGTCGCGATGGGGTAGTCGGCGGCCACGGCCATGCCGAGCACGAAGCGCAGCACGGCGATCGCCCACACCTGGTCGACCCAGAAGGAGAGCACCGAGCAGGCGACCATCACGAGCAGGTCGGCGGTGTACATCACCTCCCGGCCGATCTTGTCGGTCAGCACGCCGAAGAGCGCGCCGCCGACGAACATGCCGACCAGGGCGGCGGCGCCGATCAGGCTGACCTCGGCGGTGGACAGCCCGAGCTCGGGACGCATCCCGATCAGGGCGACGCCGACGATGCTCAGGATGTAGCCGTCCAGCAGCGGCCCGCCCGAGCAGGCCAGGGCCAGTCTGCGGTGGAAGGCGGTATACGGGGCGTTGTCGATGGTCTGGGACATGTGCTTGGGGTCCTCCGGAGCGTACGGAGGCGGGCGGGCCCGCTCACCGTGCGCCGGGTAGACGGCAGGTGGACGACGCCGCCCACCTCGGACGGCGCCACCGCCCGATCACACCGGGCGACCGTCCACGGTTGCCCGGGTTCGCCACCGTCACCACCGGGCCGAAGGTCGGCCGGATTCATGACCAAGGTCCCGAAGCGGACGGGCCCTCCGCCTGTGCCGATCAACGGCTCGTCCAGTCCTGCCGGGGCCGAGCGCCGTCCGGGCGCCCGATCGCGCACGCGGCGTGACCCTGGTCACTCCGGGGCCCTCAACCGGCCCTTATGTGTGGCCCGTGCCACATCGTCAGCCGTCAGCCGTCAGCCGTCAGCCGTCAGCCGTCAGCCGTCAGCCGTCGGCCCTCGGCCGTTCGCCGTTCACCGTTCGCCGTCCGCGCTGGGCCCGGGGCCTGAGCGGGATAGCCTGACGGCCGACACGGGAACGAGGGGGGCCGAGGCCGATGACGCACGCGATGACACCGGACGGCGTCCGCATCGCCTACCAGCTCCAGGGCCAGGGGGCGCCGCTGGTCCTGCTGGCCGGCCAGGCCAACAACCACCATTGGTGGGACGCGGTCCGCGCCGACTTCCACCCCGCCCGCAGCACCCTCACGCTCGACTACCGCGGCACCGGCGACAGCGACAAGCCCGACGCCCCCTACAGCACCGAGCTGTTCGCCCGGGACGTCATCGCCGTCCTCGACGAACTGGGCATCGACCGGGCCGACGTCTACGGCACCAGCATGGGCGGACGGGTGGCCCAGCACCTCGCGGCCCGCCACCCGCGCCGGGTCGGCGCCCTGGTCCTCGGCTGCACCTCACCCGGTGGCCCGCACGGTGTCGAACGCGGCAACGATGTCCGCCGAGCCCTGGCGCAATCCCAGCCCGGCGCCGCCCGGCAGGCCCTGCTGGAGCTGATGTACACCCCACGATGGCTCGACTCCCATCCCGGCCCGCACCACACCCTCGGCGACCCCGACATGCCCGCCCACGCCCGGCGCCACCACCTCGTGGCCAGCAACCGGCACGACGCCTGGGACCTCCTGCCGCAGATCGGCGCACCCACCCTGGTCGTCCACGGAAGCGACGACCTGCTCAACCCCGCCGCCAACGCCCCCCTGCTCGCCGACCGCATCCCCGGTGCCCGGCTGCACCTGATCCCCGAGGCCCGGCACGCCTACTTCGAGGAGTTCCGCGCCCAGGCCGGCCCCCTCGTCCTGGACTTCCTCACCACCGCCCCGCGCAGGCGGTAGGAGGGCGCTCCTCCCGGTCCTGGCCGGTCAGCCGTCCGGGACCGGAACGCCCCGGACGAGGAGGGGGAGGCCGGAGCCCGCACTCGCACTCGCACGCGCGCTCGGCGGACTGGCGGGCGCGTTCGTGGATCTCCGTTACGGTTCCTCTCACCGACGCGGGTCCGAAAGGTGCGGCTTTGCCCATGCACCACGCCGGCTGACGCATCGTTCGCGAGGTTGACCGAGGAGCTGGGCGTTCGGGTGCCGGTGCGCTTCCTGTTCACCTTTGATCTCCCAGGATGCCCCGGCCTTCGGGCCGGGGAGGAATGGGGCTTGGCTCGGAGCCGGGTAGCGCCGGAGTGGTCTCCGGAGGTTGTGACGTGAGCTGTTGATGTCAGTGCCGGTCGGTAGGTTGACCGTGTGCACCTGAGGTACTCGTATCGCATCTACCCGACGGCTGGTCAGCGTGCTTCGCTGGCCCGGAGGTTCGGGTGTGCCCGGGTGGTGTACAACGACGCGTTGGCGGCTCGGAAGGAAGCCCGGAAAGCCGGGCTGCCGTTTCCGAAGAGCGCGGATCTTCAGAAGCTGGTGATCACCGGGGCGAAGAAGACGGCTGAGCGGGCGTGGCTGGCCTCGGTGGGGGTGGACCCGCTGATCCAGTCCCTTCGGGATCTGGACACGGCGTACCGGAACTTCTTCGATTCCGTCTCCGGAAAGCGGGCCGGCCGCCCGGTGGGTCTTCCCCGGTTCAAGTCCCGAAAGGACAGCCGGCAGTCGTTGCGGTTCACCCGCAACGGGTTCCGTCTGCGGTCCAACGGGAAGCTGTACCTGGCGAAGGTCGGCGATGTGCGGGTGAAGTGGTCGCGGGCACTGCCCGCCGATCCGTCGTCGGTGACGGTCGTGCTGGACCCGGCCGGGCGGTACCACGCCTCGTTCGTCGTGGACGTCGAACCCGATCACCTGCCCGAGGTCGATGCCGAGGTCGGCATCGACCTCGGGCTGACCACCTACGCCGTCCTCTCCGACGGCAGCGTGATCGACAACCCGCGCTTCCTCCGCAAGGCGGAGAGGAAGCTCAAGGCCGCGCAGCGGGAACTGTCCCGCAAGGCCAAGGGCAGCAAGAACCGGGCCAAGGCCCGCGTCAAGGTCGCCAAGGCGCACGCCAAGGTGGCCGACACCCGCATGGACTGGCTGCACAAGCAGACGACCAGGATCATCCGCGAAACCCAAGCGGTGTACCTGGAGGACCTGAACGTGCGCGGCCTCGCCCGTGGCCCTCTGGCCAAGTCCGTCCACGACGCCGGATGGTCGACCTTCCGGCGACTGCTGGAGAAGAAGGCCGCCCGGTTCGGGCGCGCCGTCGGGATCGTGCACCGCGCGTTCCCGTCGTCCCAGCTCTGTTCGGCGTGCGGGCACCGTGACGGTCCCAAGCCCCTCGCGGTGCGCGAGTGGGCCTGTACGGCGTGTGGTGTGCGGCATGACCGTGACCTCAATGCTGCTCGCAACATCCTGGCCGCCGGGCAGGCGGACAGGTTAAACGCCCCTGGAGGGCCGGCAAGACCCGGCGTGGCGATCCCACGCCAGGCACGGCCCGTCGAACGGGGAACCCACCTCGGCGACCTGCCACGCACGGGTATCCGTGCCGCAGGCGCGGGAGGAATCCCCGTCCTTTAGGGCGGGGAGGATGTCAAGCACCTGCTGTAGCTCGTGCTCCGACCGCACGGGGTTCCGCCGGATCAATTCGGTCGAGACGGGCCCAGCGGTCCCAGTAGCCTCGCCCTGTGACGGAACATGAGCGGTACGCCCTGTACCGGGAAGAAGCGAAGGTGCTGGCCGAGATCGGGGATCACGTCCACGCCCAGGTCGGCCGTGTCACGGTGCGACTGCCCAGGGTCGTGGCCCAGGCCGCGGTGGACGCCTGGGAGCGGGACGACTCGGACGGCGAGCTCGGCGAGGAGACCCGTGAGCAGTACGAGGTGCGGGACCAGGCCGGCAACCTGGCGCTGATCGGCCTCGCGATCTCGGAGGGCGGCCGCTGGGAGGGCGATGAGGTCGTCGTCGACCTGCATGTCCACTCCGCGGGGGCGGCCTGGCTCAGTTACGCCGAAGCCGCGGGGACGGCCTATCGGGTGCAGGAGTAGCCGGCGATCGAGAAGCTTGACCTCAAGTCAGCTTGAGGTACAAGACTGAGCGGCATGCCGAACGACACCGCACCCCTCCGCCACCCCGCCCCTTCGAACACTGACCACACCCGGGTTCTCCCGCTGTCCGACACCGTGCTCGACGGGATCGCCGCACAACTGGCCGCCGGGGCGACGGTGGTGGGCATCGGGGAGTCCACGCGCTTCTCCCGGGAGACCTTCGGGGTGCGGGACCAGCTGTTCCGCCGGCTGGTCCGGGACCACGGCTTCCGCGCGCTGGCCGTCCAGGACAGCGCGGGTGCCGCCGCGGCCCTCGACGCGTACGTGGGCGGTGGCGGGGGCTCGGCCGCGTCCGCGCTGGCCGGCGCCTGGAGGCCCTGGCGCACCGAGGAGATGGCCACGGCCCTGGAGTGGATCCGGGCGTTCAACCGCGGCCACGCGGACGACCCGGTCCGGATCTTCGGCGTGAAGCCGGCCGAGGCGGCACCCGCCGACTACGACGCCGTCCTGGCGCACGTGCGCGCGTCGGCGCCCGAGCGGCTCGCGCAGCTGGCGGCCCACCTGGACCCCATCCGCACCGCCCACACGACCGACGAGCACGTGCAGCGGGCGCGGGGCCTCCACCCCGGACGGCCGTTCGCCGAACACGCCCGCGACGCACTCGCGTTGGTCGAATCCCTCCCCGATGTCGGGGATGCCGGCGTGGTCGCGAGGATGCGCCTGATCGTGGAGTTCCACGAGCACAGCGTCGCCGGGCGCGGCAGCTACGCGGGCGACGCCGAGGTGAGCGCCGACATCGTCGGCGACTTCCAGCACGCCACCGGGCTGCGCACCGTCTACTGGGACGGCATCGCGCACACGTCGGCGGCCGAGACGGTGCTGGGCCTGGCCCCCGAGCGCGGTCCGCAGACCACCGCCGGCACCCTGCTGCGCGAACGCTACGGCGCGCAGTACGTCTCCGCGGCGATCGGCTTCCACCACGGCGCCCTCGGCGTCGCCGTCCTCCCGGCCCCGGGCGCGGACCTGGTCGACGCCAAGCTCGGCGCAACGGACCTGCCCGCCCGCTGGCTGGACCTGCGCCACGACGACGTCCGCGGCCAGTGGGACGGACCGGCGAAGGCCCGCGTCATCAGCGGCGTCTACACCCCGGACCGCGACGCCGCCGAACACCTGGCCGTCGCCTCCCTGGCCGAAGCCTTCGACGTCCTCATCCACATCCGCGAGGTCACCCCGGTGCGCCGGCTGCCTTGAGCCCGTCGGCCGGACGACCGGAAAACCCACGACGGGCGCCAGGAACGCCGCGACGAACGGGATACCGCGGGCTTGCGCAGGCCCCACGGCTTGGGCGAGAGGGCCGGGCCGGGATCCGGAGAACCTCCGAACACCGACGCAGGCCCGGACCGTTCGCGGTCCGGGCCTGCGCTTCATCCTCCGGACGCGAGGTCCGGCAGCTGCGGCGACCGGCGGCCACCGGCTCGGTGATTCGTCACCGGGCCGCCAGCGCACCGGCGGCGCGACGCATGTCGGCGAGGGCTGAGGCCAGCCGGGCAGAGCCAACGGTGGCCGCAAGCGCGGCCGCCTGGGCGGCGTGGTGGTCGGCTTCGGCGCGGTCGCCCTGCCGGTAGAGCACGGTAGCCAGGCGCGTGGTGGCCATCATGCTGCCCGCCGGCAGCCGACAGGGCTTGCGACAGGCCACCAGCACCGGCGCCGTCATCCTCACCCCCGGCCCGTTCCGGGCTCTGTTCGAGGAGTACGTCCAGCGTCAGGCCCGGCCCGACGAGGCCTCCCCGCCGACATCATCGAGCCCGGCCGTGTCCACGCCACGGAGGAGTCCAGCCAGCCCACAGGGGGAAGGGTGGACGGGGCGGGCGGCTCGGCACTCCGCCAGCCTCGGTCGAACAGTGACGATTCGTCAGTCGGATTCGGCGGCAGCCCCCTTCGGGCGCCGCCGCCGTTCTACGCTGGAGCCGAGATGTGACTGCGCTGCTTCGGAGGTGATCGCATGGCTGATCTCGACTTGGCTACCGCATCGTGGATGAAGTCGACGTACAGCCAACAAGGCGGGGACTGCCTTGAGGTTGCGCGCGGCTTTTGTGAGTTGATGCCAGTCCGGGACTCCAAGGACCCGAACGGGCCGGCCCTGGTCTTCCCGGCCGAGGCCTGGGTGTCGTTCGTCGCCGCTGTTCGCAGCGGCGAGTTCGGCGAGGTTTGAGAAGAGCGTCATGGCCGAGCACGTAGATCTGACCGGCGGCAGATGGCGGAAGTCCTCGTACTCCAACAACGGTGGCGACTGCGTCGAATTCACCGCGGACTTCCCCGGTCTTGTTCCCGTCCGTGACTCGAAGGCTCCCCAGGGTCCGGCCCTGCTCTTCCGGGCTCAGGCGTGGGGGGCATTCATTGCCGCTGTCCGCAGCGGCGAGTTCGGCGACGTCTGACCTCGACAAGCCGAAGGCCCGGACCGCCCCCAGCGGTCCGTCCCGGTCCCTGCCGTCTTGATCAGCCGACCGGGACCGGGACGCCCCGGACGAGGAGGGGGAGGCCGGCGCCGTGCTCCCACGCGTCCCAGGCGTCCTCGACGCGCCGGTACTGGTCGTCCGTCATGACCCTGCGCAACTTGGCCGGGGGCGCCCAGTGCAGGGCGCGGACGTCCTCCGGCGGCTGGTGCGGGCGGACCGCTGCGGCCTGCCGGGAGGTGACCACCCCGCCCGCGTACACGAAGTCGAGGCCTTCGCAGAGTTCGCCGGCGGGGGAGTAGTCGACCGAGAGGATCGTCCGCAGCGGCAGGACGAGCCCGGTCTGCGTTTCGAGGTGACGCCGGGCGGCGAGGTGGGGGAGCTCGTTCTGCTCGGCGCTGCCACCGGGCATGACCAGCCCGTCGTGGTGGACGGAATCGACCAGGAGCACGAAGAAGTCGCCCGACCCTCCGGGGTCCTCGCGCAGAACGAAGACCTGCTGCCCCGACCGCCGGCCGGGAGGCTTGCTGTGGAAGAGGGACTTGCTCAACTCTGCTCCCGGGGTGATGAGTTGATGCCGGAAGGAAGCGGCCACCCGCCGAACGGCCGCCGACGCGACTTCCCGCAGGTCCCCGGCGCGGTCTCCCGGGGGTCGAGCGACCGGATCAGGCCCAGGTCGACCCGCCGCTCGGGCCCGGTGGACCCCAGCGGCCGAAGCACCGCCTTTCCGAACGCCACCTCGACGAAGACGCCCTCGCACGGCTTGCCGCTGTCGAGGCTGCTGAAGTCCCGCACCACCTCGTGGAGTTGGAACCAGGTATCGGGTCTCTGCACATCGGGCATGGGGGTCTCCGTAGGTTGCGCTGCGCTTCCGGTGAATCACCGGGTGTAGCCATGGTGGCGCTCCGCCCCCTACGATCGGAAGCCGATCTGAAGCTTGAAGTCAGTGCTCGGCAAGTAGGTGAAGGTCAATGAAGCTCAAGGAACTTGATCCAACATCAGGCCCGTGGGCGCCGTTCGGAGTGCAACTTCGCAGGTCACGCAAGGCTGCTGGTCTCACGCAAGCTCAGTTGGCGAGGCGCGTGGGAGTCGATCCCTCCTATGTCTCCTACGCCGAACTTGCCCCGCCCGACCGAACCCCGCCAAGCGAGAAGTTCGCACGTGACGCCGATCGTGTGCTTGAGACGGGCGGAACCTTGCTGCTGATGTGGCTCCAGGCCAAGCACTCGGCATTGCTGGAGGGGTTCCCCGAGTACGCAGCTCAGGAGCAGAACGCCACCGAGATAAGGATCTACGAGGCTGGAATCATCCCAGGCCTCTTCCAGATCGAGCCCTACGCCCGGGCTCTGGCAGCCAGCGATGTCCGTCGGGGCACGATCACACCGCAGCAAGCGGACGAACGAGTAACCTACCTGCTCACGCGGCAGCAGCTACTCCAGCGCGCCCGACCGCCGCTGGTGCATGCTGTACTGGACGAGAGTTGCCTGCATCGTCCTATCGGCGGTCGCGAGGTGATGAGGGCTCAGCTCTCCCGCCTGGAGGAGCTGTATGCCGTCAATAACGTGATCCTTCAAGTTGCACCGTTCGCGCTGGCGGAGGAACGCCCCTTCGCTTTGCCGATGGTGCTCCTGACTCTCCCCGGCCAGTCTCTCCTGGGCTACTCAGAATCCGAGGGCCGAAGCCACCTGGAGCGGGACACCGAACGGCTCGCCATCTGGAGGAAACACTACGATCGACTCCAGGTGGGAGCGCTGGCCGAGACGGCGACTCTCGAATGGATGCGCGCTGCTCGGAAAGGGATCTAATGTCCGACATCAACTTGACCGCCGCCCATTGGGTGAAGGCGAGCTACAGCCAGCAAGGCGGCAATTGCGTTGAGGTAGCCCCGAGCTTCCCCGGTCTTGTTCCGGTCCGTGACTCCAAGAACCCTGAAGGTCCGGCCCTCGTGTTCCCGATCGAGGAATGGCAGTCATTCATCGCCGCTGTCTGCAGCGGCGAGTTCGGCGGGGTCTGAGTCGAAGCCGGAAGCGAAGGCCCCCGCTTGGGGCGGTTTCAGGGGCGTTGGTTGTCCGGGGCCAGGCTACGAAGAATCAGTCAGGACGCTCGGCTGGGGTTCCTGGGTGTCATGCCGGTTCGTGACTCGAAGGACCCGGAAGGGCCCGCCCTGATCTTCCCCTTCGCGGCCTGGGAGTCGTTCGTCTCCGCCGTCCGCAGCGGGGAGTTCGGCGACATCGGAAGCTGACATGCCGCAGGCCCGGGCCGCTCCCACATGCGGTCCGGGCCTGCGGACGTTCTTCCGTCCGTCCGTCTCTTACGAGCCGGCGGTGGCCGCCTCCAGGGTGGTGGCCATCACCGGGCTGGTGAAGGTGTTCGTCGCGTCCGCCGTGGACTCGTGGTACGAGCCCCACTTGAGGTAGTTGCGGTCGCCGTCCCAGGTGGTGCCCTTGAAGGTGCCCGACCCGGTGGTGAAGGTCTGCTTCTTGCCGTCGAACCAGAAGTCGATGGTGCCGTCGGTCCGCCCCAGGCGGATCTTCAGCGCGTAGGAGTGCCACTGGCCGTTCGCGGTCGGCGCGGTCCACAGCGTGTGCGACACGTGCTCGGTGTCCCACTCCTGCAGCCGGATGCGGCCGTTGGTCGCGTCGATCTCGATCGGGTGGTTGGCCGTATCGGTGCTCGGCGAGCACTTGAGCTGGAAGACGTACCGGCTGTTGTCGTCCTTGATGTCCACCTTGGACGACCAGCCGAGGTAGAAGGTGTCGCCGTTCTTCAGGTCGGGACCGACCGTCTCGCAGCGCTCCTCGCCGGCGGCCTGGTGCGCCCGCCACACCTTGCCCTTGGCGGCGTCGTCGACGACCTTGAAGTTGCCGGAGGCGCACTGCACGGAGGCGAAGGAGGACGCCCCCTTGCTGGTGTTCGGGGTCCAGAGGACCTTGCCCGCCGCGCTGCTGGGCGTCACCGAGACACAGGTGATGGCGAGAGTGGCGGCGGCCACGCCTCCGTAGGAGAGCTTGCGGCGGCGGGACGGACGGGACATGGGTCTCCCCGGGGTCGAAGGGGCGGACATGGGCGTACGCAGCGATTCGACCATCCTCCGGGCCCTGTGACCAGGCGGAACAACCGGCGGAAGTAGCCATGGGGCCACTTCCGCCGGTCGACTCCGGTACGAGCCGTCAGCGGTCGGCGCCGGTGCCGGCGTCGGCCTGCTCGTCGTACGAGGAGGTGCCCTCGTCCAGCAGCGGTTCCTGCGTCTTGAGGTGGGCGGGGGCCAGGGCCCGCAGCGCGTGGTAGCCGGTGATGACGACCAGGGTGCCCAGGGCGATGCCGCTGAGGCTGAAGGTGTCGGTGAACTTCAGGGTGACGTTGCCGATGCCGATGATGATGCCCGCCGCGGCCGGCACCAGGTTGAGCGGATTGCGCAGGTCCACGCCGGACTTGGTCCAGATCTGCGCGCCGAGCAGGCCGATCATGCCGTACAGGATGACGGTGATGCCGCCGAGCACCCCGCCGGGGATGGCGGCGACGACGGCGCCGAACTTGGGGCAGAGGCCGAAGAGCAGCGCGAAGCCGGCGGCCGCCCAGTAGGCGGCGGTGGAGTAGACCCGGGTCGCGGCCATGACGCCGATGTTCTCCGAATAGGTGGTGTTCGGCGGGCCGCCGACGGCGGTGGAGAGCATGGAGGCGACGCCGTCCGCGGAGATCGCGGTGCCCAGCTTGTCGTCGAGGTTCGAGCCGGTCATCTCGCCGACGGCCTTGACGTGTCCGGCGTTCTCGGCGACCAGCGCGATCACCACGGGCAGTGCGACCAGGATCGCGGACCACTGGAAGGAGGGGCCGTGGAAGGTGGGCAGGCCGACCCAGTCGGCCTTGCCGACGCCGGACAGGTCCAGGCGCCAGTGGTCGGTCATGTGGCCGCCCGCGTCCACCGAGTGGATCTTGCCGAAGACGCGGTCGAAGACCCAGGAGATCCCGTACCCGAAGACCAGTCCCAGGAAGATCGCCACCCGCGACCAGAAGCCGCGCAGGCCGACCACGGCCAGCCCGGTGAAGAGCATCACCAGCAGCGCCGTCCACTGGTCCTGCGGCCAGTACGTGGACGCCGTGACCGGGGCCAGGTTGAAGCCGATCAGCATGACGACCGCGCCGGTGACGATCGGCGGCATCGCCGCGTGGATGATCCGCGCCCCGAACCGCTGGACGGCGACGCCCACCAGGAACAGCGCCACGCCCACGACGAACACCGCGCCGGTCACCGTCGCGCTGGTGCCGCCCTGGGCCCGGATCACCGCGGCGACGCCCACGAAGGACAGCGAGCACCCCAGTTGACTTCCGCTCCCCCGGCTAGGGCCGGGGGATTCCTGCCACGGTCGTCTGACCGTCTCGGTGGGTTCCTGCTTCTTCGCGCTGTGCCGGAACAGGTCCCGGTCTTACCTGCGCTCGACAGGCTGTCACCGCCAGTCCGGCGGCCTTGGCTGTGTTGACGGCGGCGTTGATGTCCCGGTCGAGCCACACGCCGCATGCCCGGCACTGCCAGACGCGGACGCCCAGGGGCTTGGGGCCGTCCTGGACGCCGCAGTTCGAGCACACCTGCGAGGTAGGTTCGAAACGGCCGATGCGGGTGAAGGTGCGCCCGTAGCGGGTGGCCTTGTACTCCAGCATCGTGACGAACGCCGACCATCCGGCGTCGTGGACGGACTTGGCGAGCCTGGTCCGGGCGAGTCCGTTGACCGCCAGGTCCTCAACGGCAACCGCTTGGTTCTCGCGGATGATCTTCGTTGAGAGCTGGTGGTGGAATTCGCGCCGGGCGTCGGCCACCCGCGCGTGCGCGCGGGCGACCTTGGCACGGGCCTTGTCCCGGTTCTTGCTGCCCTTCTCCTTACGGGAGAGATCCCGCTGTGCCTTCTTGAGGCGCTTCTCGGCCCGGCGCAGGAAACGGGGGCTGTCGATCTTCCGGCCGTCCGAGAGGACGGCGAAGTGGGTCAGGCCGAGGTCGATCCCGATGCGCCCGCCCGTCTCGGGCATGCGCCCGAGGTCGGAGGCCGGATCGGTCTCGATGACGAAGGACGCGAAGTACCGGCCCGCGCTGTCCCTGACCACGGTCACCGTGGACGGCATCGACGGCAGTGCGCGGGACCACTTCACCCGCACATCGCCGATCTTCGGCAAGGACAGGTCACCGCCCGGCGTGATCTTCCACCGGGCGTTCGCGGTGAACCGGACCGACTGACGTGTGTCCCGCTTGGCCTTGAAGCGGGGCGCGCCGGGCTTCGGGCCCTTGCGGGTGCCTTTGAGGCCGGCGAAGAAGTTGGAGTACGCGGTCTCCAGGTCCCGGAGGGACTGTTGCAGGACGACCGCCGACACCCCGCCGAGCCATGCGCGCTCGGGGGTCCTCTTCGCTTCGGTGATCAGCAGCTTCGACAGGTCGCCGATCGTCGGGTATGGCAACCCGTCCGCACGGGCTGTCTCACGAGCCCGAAGGGCGTCGTTGAACACCACCCGCGCGCACCCGAACGCCCGTGCCAGCGCAGCACGCTGAGGCCCGTTCGGGTACAAGCGGAAGCTGTACCGAAGCTGCACGAAAAACACTGTACTAACTAAAGTTCCTTTATGGCCGGGTATCAGAACATCACTTCGCTTTCCTCATGCCCACTCGGTTCTTGTGATGAAGCACCGGCGTCGCGCGTTCACCGACGCCCACCTCAAGCGCACGGAAGAGATCATGCCCGCGGCCTGTGCGGACTTCGAAACCGAGCCGGTGGAATTCAACGGCAAGGCCAACCACGTCCACCCGCTGGTGAAATTCCCGCCCAGGTGGCGATCTCCAAGGTGGTCAACAGCCTCAAGGGCGTCGGCTCCCGCCGTCTACGCCAGGAGTATCCCGCGCTGTTCAAGCACTACTGGCGCGCACAGTGCCTCTGGTCCGGGTCGTATGTCGCCGGATCGGACGTCGAGCAGCAGAACCGACCCGTCTGAGCCGAGGCCAACAGCGCGGGAGACCGCCGGATTCAGCGGAGAGCAGGGTTCGGAATCGCTTCGCCACCGGGCTGAGGCCCGGCGCACTGCGATTAATCCCGGTAGCTGGGCACCCGGCCGCGGGTGGACAGCAGGAAGATGACGGTCGCCACGCCGGACATCATGATCGCGAGGTTCGGGTCGAGCCCCATCAGGACGGGCGCCACGAAGCTCGCTCCGAACATCGCCACCACGTGCTGGGCGCCGAGCCCTGCCGTGCGGGGCCAGGAGAGCCGTTCGTCGGGGCGGACGACCGCCCCCGGCGCGGGTGTGCGCCCGTCGCCGTGCAGCTTCCAGCGGACGCCGAGATCCATGATGGGGTTTCGCTTTCTGTACTTCCGAAGATCCGTCCGCACCATTCTGGTGGCCGCCGCGGGTTGCGCCGAATCCCCCCTCGTCTCGGCCCCGCGTTCCAGGGGCCCGGCATCCGCCCTGGTCAGCGCCTGCCCGGGCGTTCCGCCGTCCCGAACTGCCGGTGATCCCTGGCGGCCGGGAGGGATCACCGCGCAAGCTCTCACCCGAGGCCGCGGACCCCGTCACGCACCGGCAACGGTCCTGCGCCCAGGGGCCCGTGACGCCCAGTCGTCATTGTGCGGTCACCTGGGTGTCGCCTGGGCGACACCCTGTGATCAGCGGATCGCCTACTGTCATATGCTTGTCACATTGAATGGGGAGCGGGTTTTGGATTTCCGATTGCTGGGCTCGGTGGCCGCGGTGGCCGCGGACGGCCGGGAGCTGCCGGTCGGGTCCGCCAAGCGCCGCAGCCTGCTGGCCATGCTGCTGCTGAACCCCGGCGCGCCGGTCGCCGTGGACCGGCTCACCGAGACGCTGTGGGACGAGGAACCGCCCCGGCACTCGCGCACCGTCATCCACAACCACGTCTCGGGCCTGCGCGCGCTGCTCGCCGCGCACGACGCGCCCGCCGGCGGCGTCGAGCTGGTCACCGACGGCGGCGCCTACCTGCTGCGGGTGCCCGACCTCGCGGTGGACACCGCCCGCTTCGAACACCTCCTGCGCTCCGCCCGCTCGACACCCGACACCGCCGAGACGGTCGCGGCGCTCCGGGAGGCGCTCGCGCTGTGGCGCGGCCCCGCACTGGCCGGCACCGCGCCCAGCGTCCCGCTGCAGTGCGCAGCGCACGCCCTGGAGGAGCTGCGGCTCGCGGCCGTGGAGGAGCTGGCGCGCGCCCACGGCCGGCTCGGCGACCACGGCGCGGCGGCGGGCGTGCTGTCCACCGAGGCCACCATGAACCCGCTGCGCGAGTCGCTGGTCGCGGCGCTCATCCTGGCGCTCGGCCGGGCCGGGCGGCGCTCGGAGGCGCTGGACTGGTTCCACCGCACCCGCCGGGCGCTGGCCGAGGAACTGGGCATCGACCCCGGTCCCGAGCTCGTCGAGGCCTACGACTCCCTGCTGCGCACGGACGCCGCCTCCCTGCGGCCCGACCGGGTCCCGCCCCCGCGGGTGGCCACCGTCGGCGGCCTGGCCTCCGTCCCCGACCCGGTCCCCGCACACGCCCCCGCCCCTGCCGCACCGGCCGCGGCGCCCGTCCCCGCCCCCATGCCCACCCCGGCCGCCGGAGCCGCCGCCACCGCCGGACCCGCTACCGCCACCGCCCCGGCCGGCGCCGCGCGCCCGCCGCGCGCCACACCCTGGCCCTTCCCCCGCCGCCCGCGCGGCTTCTCCGGCCGGGAGGACGAACTGGCCGCGCTCGACCGGGCCACCACCGGCCCCGGCGCGATCGCCGTCGTCACCGGCGGCGCCGGGATCGGCAAGACCACCCTCGCCCTGTACTGGGCCCACCGCCGCCAGGACGACTTCCCCGACGGTCGGCTGTTCGTCGACCTCTGCGGCCACAGCCCGCTGCCCGAACGCTCCACCCCCGCCGTCCTGCGCGAACTGCTGCTCGGCCTGGGCCTGCCCGCCGAGCAGATGCCCGCGACCCCGGAGGCCATGGCCGCCCGCTACCGGGAGCTGACCGCCGACCGCCGGATGCTCATCGTCCTGGACAACGCCCGCCGCTCCGACCAGGTCCGCCCGCTGCTGCCCGACGGCGAGGACTGCGTCACCCTGGTCACCAGCCGCGACCGGCTCGGCGGCCTGGTCGCCTCCGACGCCGCCCGCCCCGTCCCGCTCGCCGAACTGTCGCCCCCGCAGGCCGTCACCCTGCTCGCCGCCACCCTCGGCGCCGACCTGGTCGCCGCTGAACCCGAAGCCGCCGCCCGGCTGGCCGGCCTGTGCGACGGCCTGCCGCTCGCGCTGCGCCTGGCCGCCGCCCGCGTCGCCACCGGCCCGGCCCGCGACCTCGCCGTCCTCGCCGACGAACTGGCCGACGAACAGGGCCGGCTGGGCATCCTCGACATCGAGGACACCAGCGTCGCCGCCGCCCTCGCCCTCACCGTCCAGCACCTGTCCGATCCCGCCCGCCGGATGTTCCACCGCCTCGGCGCGCACACCGGCACCACCCTCGACAGCCGTACGGCCGCCGCGCTCGCCGACTGCCGCCCCGGCGAGGCCTCCGGCGCGCTCGGCCAGCTCGCCACCGCCCACCTCATCGTCGAGATCGGCCGGGACGCCTACACCCTGCACGACCTCGTCCGCCTCTACGCCCGCAGCCTGCCCGGCGAGGTCGACGACGAGGTGCTGCCGCGTCTGCTCGACCACCTGCTGAACACCCTGCTCGTCGCCTGCGACGCCGCCGAACCCGGCAGCGAGCCCTGCTGCACCCCGCCGGCCGGCAGCCGGCGCCCCGCCGACGTGCGCCCGTTCCCGGACCGGGAGAGCGCGCTCGCCTGGTACGCCGCCGAGCGCGACACCCTGCGCGGCGCGGTCGAGGCGGCGGTCGCGGCCGGACTGCACGACCGGGCCTGGCGCCTGGTCCTGCTGCAGTGGCCGCTGATCGTGTGGCAGGTCCGGGACGGCTGGGTGCCGCTGCTCGAACACGGCCTGGCCGCCGCCGAGGCCGACCACGACCCGGCCGCCCAGTCCCGCGCCCGCGCCCTGCTCGGGTGGGTCCTGCTGGAGGAGGGGCGCCACGAGCAGGCCCTCGTCCACCTGGAACGCGCCCCCGATCTCGCCGCCCAGGCCGGCGACGGCACCGCGCAGGCCGTCGCCCTGATGAACCTGGCCGTCGCCCTCGGCCGCTACGGCAGGAACGCGCGGGTGCGCGGCCTGCTGGTCCGCGCCCTCTCGCTGTCCGAGCGGGCCGCCCGCGCCGACCTGGTCGCCCTCGCCCGCCAGCACCTCGCCCAGGAATGCCTGACCGCCGGCGCCCCCGAGGAGGCCGCCCACCACGCCGCCCGCGGCCTGGCCGTCGCCGAACCCCCCTTCCCCGCCGCCCGCCGGGTCCTGCTGCTGACCCTCTACGGCCGGGCCCTCGCCGCCACCGGCCACCCGGAGGAAGCCGCCCACCACCTCGACGCCGCCGTCCGCGAGGCCCGCGCCCACCGGTTCGGGGAGGGGGAGGCGGGCGCCCTGGCAGCCCTGCACGCCCTCCCGACCGCGGCGGCCACGGCCCTCGCGACGGTCACCGCGACGGTGCCGGCTCCCGCGACGGCCACCCCCGGGGCGCCCGCCCCGGGCGGCCGCTGACCGCGGCGACGCCTACCGCCTGCGGCCCGCCCCCGCGCGCTGACCCGAGGCCGGTAAAACCCTCCGCCACCGGCAGAACCGTCCCGCGCCGGCAGAACCCCAGCCGCCGATAAAACCCTCCGCCACCGGTAGAACCGTCCGCCACAGGGAAAGTGACGTCGCATCAGTGTCGGCGGGGGCGGCACCGTGCCCGAACGGTTCGTCCTCGCCGCCCGCCCGACCGAGGGAAGCGCGATGACCGTGCCGCCGGAGTGGAACCGCCAGACCGAACTGCTGGAGCTGTACAAACTCGCCGTGGAGATGGCCGACCGCGTCTCGGCCCGCCGGGGCACCGCCAACACCTTCTTCCTGTCCGTGCAGACCGCCCTGGTCACCCTCATCGGCTTCGGCATACCCAGGCTCTCCGAGTCCCCGTGGTGGGTGCCCACCGCCGTCGCCCTGGCCGGCATCACCCTCTCCGTCGCCTGGTGGATGCAGCTGCGCAGCTACCGGGACCTCAACGCCGCCAAGTTCAAGATCATCAACGCCCTGGAGGAGCAACTCGCGACGCGGATCTACACCGACGAGTGGGACACCCTCAGGAACGCGACCCGCAGCGGCCGGTGGCGCAAGCACTACACCGAACTCGGTACCACCGAGCGGGCCGTGCCGGTCGTCTTCGCGGCGGCCCACCTGATCCTGCTCACCGGCACCCTGGTCACCGGCACACTGGCCTGATGAGCCACCTCGATCCCATCGCCGATCTCATCCGTGCCTGCCTGCCCTCGGAGGCGAGACCTCCCGCCGGCTCCGACGACCTCTTCCGCCTCTACGCCGTCCTGCTCCAGGCCAAGGGCGACCAGGTCACCGACGAGGACGTCCACAACGCCTGGACCGCCTGGACCCAGTCGACCGACGACACCCACCAGGCCCTGGTGCCCTTCGACGAACTCGACGCCCCCACCCGCGCCCTGGACACCCCCTACACGCTGGCCATCCGCACCGCCGCCCGCAAACTCCACCACCCCACGGCCCGCTGAGGACCGGGGCCCGCGGACGGGGCAGTGCCGCCGCCGCGGGCCCGGGCCGCCGGTCACGCCGGGCAGCCGCCGCCGGGTTTCACGAAACCTCCACCCCGGATGGCCGCATCGACCGGCTGTCACCGGGTAACCGGGCGGTTCGACCGTGCCGACACGAGGAAGGGAATCCGATGGCCGTGCCCACTGGTGAACTGCCCGTTTCCGCCGAGCCGTCGACGGGTGAGCCGTCGGCCCCCGCGGCCGTGCCCGACGGGGGGCTGCGGGACCTGCTCCCACCGCAGCTCGCCGCGGCCGACGATCCGCGCGAGATCGCCCCGGCCGACGCACGGCAGCTCACCCGGGTGCTGCTGCGCCGGCTCGCCACCCTGGAGGAGGGGACGCGGGAGTACTCCTACGTCCGCGCCACCCTGGTGGAGATGAACCTGTCCCTGGTGCGGTTCGCGATCCGCCGCTTCACCGCGCACCGCGAGCCCCAGGAGGACCTGCTGCAGGTCGGCGCGGTCGGCCTGATCAAGGCCATCGACCGCTTCGACCCCGGCCTCGGCGTCGAGTTCACCACCTTCGCCATGCCGACCGTCCTCGGCGAGATCCGGCGCCACTTCCGCGACACCACCTGGGCCGTCCACGTGCCGCGCCGCCTCCAGGAGCTGCGCATCGTCCTGGCCCGGGCCCAGGAGAGCCTGGCACAGGAGCTGGACCGGGCCCCCACGGTCGCCGAACTCGCCCGCCACCTCGACCTCTCCGCGGAGGAGGTGGTCGAGGGCCTGACCGCCGCCAACGGGCACACCGCCGGCTCCCTGGACACCGGCACGGAGGACGACGAGGGCCCCGGCCCGCTGGGCGAGCGCCTCGGCGAGGACGACCCGGACCTCTCCCTCGTCGAGGACCTGGTGGCGCTCAAGCCGCTGGTCGCCGCCCTGCCCGAGCGCGAGCGCCTCATCCTCTCGATGCGCTTCTGCGAGGACCTGACGCAGTCCCAGATCGGCGCCCGCCTCGGGCTGTCCCAGATGCACGTCTCCCGGCTGCTCAGCCGCACCCTGCGGCAGCTGCGCGAGGGACTGGAGGACGCCTGACCGTGCGCCGCGGCGAACCCGCCCCGGGCGGGCAACCCGCCCGGGGCGGCACCGATCCACGACCCCCTGCTTGGCCGACGGGCGCGACCTCCGTATGGTCGAAGGGCACGGACAGGGAGGGGACGACGATGACGCCATCCGACGACCAGAGGGAGATCGTGCTGGCGGCCTCCCCGCCCCGGCCTGAGCTGGCGGTGCGGACCCGTCACGAGGCCTGCGGCGCGGTGGTGTGCGTCCTGGTGGGCGACCTCGACATCGAGACGCTCGCACCGGCCGCCGACGCGCTCACCGCCCTGGTCGCGCAGCGCCCCCGCGCGGTGGTGATCGACCTCGCCGGCGTGGGCTTCTGCGACTCCTCCGGCCTGAACCTGCTGCTCAAGACGCGCCTCGCGGCGGGGGAGGAGCGGGTGGCCCTGTACCTGGCCGCCGTGTCACCCACCGTCATGCGGGTCCTCGAACTGACCGGCGCGCAGGCCGTGTTCTCCCTCCACGAGTCGGTCGCAGCGGCCCTGGAGGCCTGAGCCGGGGCGGTCGGTCCTCCCGGCGCGGGCGGCGCACCGGGCGCGCCGTCCGGGCCGCGGCCCGGGTGTGCCGTTCGCGCCACGGCCCGGGGCCGTGGCGGTGCATAATCCGGAAAGCACCGGGAATCCGACCATGCGAACCGCCGTCGATCCGAAAGGGTGCCCTCACAGCAATCCGTGTGACTACCTGACGGATGATCACATATCAACATGCTGTTCCGCCCTGGCGGCGAAACGGCTGTCCATGACCCGCTACGCGGGCGATCCATTTCCTTCCCTGGCTGAAGCCGGGAGTATCCACGGAGATATCAGATGAGCCGGGGAACCCTCGATGGTGATCCGCACCGGGCCGGGACCGCGCTGCCCGTCGGCGGCCAGCGCAGACGGCTGACCCTGGCCGGGCTCCCCAAGCCGGTCGCCCACGCCAGGACCTTCACCGCCGGCGCCTTGGCCGACTGGTACGCGTGCACCGGCGAGGGCGCCGCCGCGGACGTCGTCCTGCTGGTGGCGGAACTTGTGGCCAACGCCATGCTGCACGGAGGCGGCCCGCTGGAGCTGGTCCTGGACGCCACCGGGGCCCGGCTGCGGGTCGAGGTCAGCGACCGCAGCCCGGCCATGCCCGTCCCGTGTCTGCCCCACGTGCCGGCCCTGCCCGGCGGCCACGGCCTGGTCATCGTGCAGCGCATCGCCGACCGCTGGGGCGCCGAAGCGCACAGCCAGGGCAAGACGATCTGGGCCGAGTTCGACGCCCGGCGCCTGACCCGCGCCTGACCCGGCCGCCCCTCCCGCGCACGGCGGGCGGGCGGCCGGCGGTCAGCGGACGCGGGCGCGTTTCAGAGGATGCGCCTCAGAGGATGCGACCGCTGTAGAACGGGCCGTAGTAGAGCCCGTACCGGTCGCGGGCGTCGAGTTCCGCCTCGGCCGTCTCGTCGCCGAGGTCGGGGCTGTTACGGATCTCCGCCTTGGTCCGGTCGACGTACACCTTCTGCTCCCCGACCTCGATGCGGGCGACGGTGCCGGCCGGCAGGAGCACCCGCTTGCCGAAGATCCAGGGGCCGGTGTCGACCACCAGGTACTGGGCGCCCACCTCCTCGGACAGCTTGTCCACCTTGCCGATCGGGCCGTCCTCGGCCTCCACGTGGAACCCGATGAGGTCGGTGCCGGCGGTGTGGCCGCTGGCGCTGCGGAACTCCCAGATGTCGACGTCCCCACTCATGTCCCGTTCCCTTCCCTTTCGTGCCGTGGTGCGGGCCGGACGGGTGCCCGGCCCCGCGCGTACGCGCGATGACCGCGTGCCCCGCAGCGCCGCTTCCATGCCGCGCCCGCGCCCGGGCCCGCCCGGGGCCGCCCCCTGTCGTCGCGCCGGCAGGAATGGTTGGGCCGCGCCGGGAAAAACGAGCAGGCGGCACCGGGCCGGGCGGCGTGGACCGCCCACCCGTCGGGGCCCGGGGCGGAAGGGAAGAACGGACGATGTGGTGGAGTCTGGTACGCCTGGCACTCGCGGGCGCCGCGGCGGTCCTCGCCGCGTACGGTCTGGACCGGATCGCGCAGTTCGCGGTACGGCGGCTGGCCGCCCGCGGGGGCACCACCGGCGTGCCGAAGCTGGTGCGCAGGTGCCGGCTGCCGATCCTGGCTCTGACAGCGTGCCTGCTCCTGCTCGGCGCCCTCCCGTGGGTCGCCGCGCCGGCCGCCGCCCGCGAGGGGCTGCGCCACCTGGCGGTGATCCTGGCCATCGCCGCCGGCGGGTGGCTGTGCGCCCGGGTGGTGGCGCTGCTCGTGGACAGCACCCTCAGGCTCGCCGTGCACCGCCGCGACCCGGCGTGGGCCGGCCGCGCCCGCACCCAGGCCGACCTGCTCGGCAGGATCGGCCAGGCGATCGTCGCCCTGGTGACGCTGGGCGCGGTCCTGATGACCTTTCCGGCGGTGCGCGGCATCGGCACGAGCCTGCTCGCCTCCGCCGGCCTGGTCGGCGTGGTGGCCGGTGTGGCGGCCCAGAGCACGCTGGCCAACGTCTTCGCCGGCGTCCAGCTGGCCTTCGGCGACCTCGCCCGGATCGGGGACGTGGTCGTGGTGGGCGGCGAATGGGGGACGGTGGAGGAGACCACCCTGACGGCCGTGGTGATCGAGACCTGGGACCAGCGGCGACTGGTGATGCCGATGTCCTACTTCGTCGGCCGCCCCTTCGAGAACTGGTCCCGCCGCTCCAGCCGGATCACCGGCACCGCGCTGCTCCACCTCGACCACCACGCCCCGGTCGCCCAGCTGCGGGAGGAGTTCGACGCGTTCCTGGCGAAGAACGCGCTGTGGGACGGCGAGGGCAGCGCCCTACAGGTGGTCGACACCACCCCGACCACCATCGTGGTCAGGGTGCTGGCCACCGCCGCGAACGGCGCCGACGCGTTCGAACTGCGCTGCGAGCTGCGCGAGCACCTGGTCGGCTTCCTGCGCGACCACCACCCGTACGCCCTGCCCCGCCTGTCCGTGGCGCAGGCCCCCGGCCCGCGCCCGCAGGTCCCGGACCCCCGGGCCGCCGACGAGGCGCCCCGCCCTCCCCAGGGCCCGCCCCGGCCGTGACCGGCACCGGGCCGGGCGGCCCGGACGGGGCGGCGGTTCATCCCCGCGCGGGCGCCCCGGCGGCGGCGAGGAGCGCGTGCACGGTGGCGGCCATGGTGTGGCGCGCCTGTTCGACGTCCAGGCCGCAGCCGCGCCAGTGGTGCCAGGTGCTCCACGTGGTCACCGCGTCCAGGCCGTTGAGCAGGTCGGTGCGGGCGGGCTCGGGGAGCGGGTCGAGTTCCGCGGCGAAGACCTGGGTGAGGCGCAGGCGCGCGAAGTCCAGCATCTGCCGGACGGCCTCCTGGATCCGCGAGGAGGGGTTCTCCAGCCGCATGACGGCCAGTCTGGCCGGGGTGACGCCCTCCAGGATGCGGGCGCGCTGTTCGGTGAGGGCTGCCACGCGCAGCTCGCGCGGCCCCTCGGTGGGAAGCGGCCTGATCTGGGCCGCGAGCTGTTCCAGGCGCCGGTCGACGGCCACTTCGGCGAGCTCGGCCATGTCCGCGAAGTGGTGGAACACCAGGCGGCGCGAGACGCCTGCCCGTTCGGCCACCTTGTCGGCGGGGAAGTGGGCCTGGTTCTCGTCGAGCAGTGACAGCACGGCGTCGGCGATCTTCTCGCGGGTCTGCCGCCCGCGTTCCGTGCGCCCGTCGGGGACGGGCGCGGCGGCTTCGGACCGTTTCACGTGGGCTCCTCGCCCTCTCGTTGACATTTTTGCACCGCGAGTGCAAGTGTACGCATTGCACGAGGAGTGCAATAAGTTTGGCGGGGGTCGGTCGAGGCTGCCCGCCGCACGGGAAAGGGCTGTCCGCCGCCGATGTTCACCACTGTGGGGCGCTGGTGCGCCCGCAGACCCAAGCGGGTCCTCGCGGCCTGGCTGCTGCTGACGGCCGCCGCGCTCACCGCCCTCGCCACGTTCGGGCGCGTCACCAGCGAGGCCGTCTCCATCCCCGGCAGCGACAGCCAGGCCGCCAAGGACATCGCCGACCGCGCGTTCCCCGGCTCGGCCTCCGGCAAGCAGCCGGTCCTGCTCCACACCCCGGCCGGCGCCGCCACCCTGACCGACTCCGGCGCGGCCGCCGCGGTGCGCAGCGCGGCCGCGGCCATCACGGCGGTGCCGCACGTGGTCGCCGTCACCACGCCCGACGACCCGGCCGGCGCGGGCAGCATCAGCGCCGACGGCCACACCGCCTACCTGTCGGTCGAACTCGACGTCTCCGGACGGGAGGTGACGCCCGCGACGACCGATGCCGTGCTCGCCGCGGCGGCCCCGGCCACCGCCGCCGGCATCGAGGTGACCCCGGGCGGCTACCTGGCCGCCGCGGTCGACAAGGGGAGCACCGGGCGCAGCGAGGCCATCGGCCTCGGCGCCGCCCTGGTGATCCTCACCCTCACCCTCGGCAGTCTCGTCGCCGCCGCGCTGCCGCTGCTCGCCGGCGTGATCGGCCTCGGCATCGCGCTGCCCGTCCTCGGCCTGGTCGGCCACCTGATGGACGTGCCCGAGGCGGGCGAGACCATCGCCGCCATGATCGGCCTGGGCGTCGGCATCGACTACACCCTCTTCGGCCTAACCCGTTTCCGGGACCTGCGCGCCGCCGGGGTCGGGATCGAGGACGCCGCCGTGCGCACCACCGCCGGGTCCGGCAAGTCCGTGGCCTTCGCCGGCAGCGCCGTCGTCGCCGCGCTCGCCGGACTGGCCCTGGGCGGACTGCCGCTGCTGTACGCCCTGGCGCTCGCCCCCGCGATCGCCGTGGTGACGGCGCTGGGCGTGAACCTCACGCTGCTGCCCGCGGTCCTCGTCCTGCTGGGCGGTCGGCTGACCCCCCGGCCCGCCGCCCCCGCCCCCGAGGGGCGCCCGCGCGGCTGGGGGCGGGTCGCCGCCCTGGTCGCGGCCCGGCCCTGGCCCCTGTTGCTGGCCGGCCTGGCCCTGCTCGGCGCCCTCGCCGTCCCGGCCGCCCGCCTGCACCTGGGCCGGCTGGACGCGGGCAGCAAGGCCGCGGGGAGCATGAGCCGCACCGCCTACGACCGGATGGCCGCGGCCTTCGGCCCGGGTGTGGGCGGCGTGCTCCAGGTCGTCGACGTGCTGCCCGCCCCGGCGGCCGGGGGAGCCGGCGACCCGCGGGCGGCGGCCGTGACCACCGCGCTGCGCGGGGCGGAGGGCGTGGCCGCCGTCAGCCCGCCCGCGCTCGCCGCCGACGGCCGCACCGTCCGCTGGCAGGTCACTCCGGCCACCGCCCCCTCCGACCCCGCCACCACCGCCCTCGTCCACCGGCTGCGTTCGGACGTGCTGCCCGCCGCCACCGGGAGCGGCCAGGTCGTCCACGTCGGCGGCACCCCCGCCGCCCAGGCGGACCTCAACGCGCGGATCGCGCAGCGCATGCCGCTGGTCGTCGGCTTCGTCCTGACCGTCGCGGGCCTGCTCCTGCTGCTGGCCTTCCGCTCGCCGGTCGTCGCGGCGAAGGCGGCCGTGATGAACCTGGTCTCGGTCGCCGCCGCCTACGGTGTGCTCACCGCCGTCTTCCAGCAGGGCCACGGTGCCCGGCTGATCGGCCTGGACGGCGCCGTGCCGATCCCCGGCTACGTGCCCCTGCTGATGTTCGCCGTGCTCTTCGGGCTGTCGATGGACTACGAGGTCTTCCTGCTCAGCGCCGTGCGGGAGGGCTACCTGCGGGAGCGGGACAACCGGCGCGCCGTGGTGGCCGGCCTCGCCGGCACCGGACGGATCATCAGCTCGGCCGCCCTGATCATGGTCGCCGTCTTCCTCGGCTACCTGCTCTCCGACGATCCGGTCGTCAAGATGTTCGGCATCGGCCTGGCGACCGCCGTCGCCCTGGACGCGACCGTCGTCCGCGGCCTGCTGGTCCCCTCCACCATGGTCCTGCTCGGCGACGGGAACTGGTGGCTGCCCCGATGGCTCGACCGCCTCCTGCCGCACGTCGACATCGAGGGCGACGGCCACCGGGAGCACCCCGCCGCACCGCACACCGTCCCCGCGGCGGCCGCAACCGGGGCGTGAGCCCCCCGTGCCCGCGCCCGCCGCCGGTCCCGCCTCGCTGCTCAGTCGGAGTCCGCCGCCTCCAGCGCGGCGTCGACGGCCTGCCCGGCGGCGGCCTGCTCGACGCGCCGGGCGAGCATCGTCGCCAGCTTCCGCAGCTTCGGCACGTCCGCCGAGTCCTCCAGCATGGCGCCCGCGAAGGTGGTGCCCACCCGCATCAGGATGACGTTGCGCGCGCTGCTGCCGTGCGTGCCGCTGAAGGCGACGGTCTCGTTGCCGATGGTCGGCACCGACAGCTTGGAGGCCGTCTTGCCGGCTTTCGTCTCGAACTCCTTCGCGGTCATCGCGAGGTAGGCGTCGGCCTGGTCCTTGGTGGCGAAGGTGGTGATCTTGAACGTGGCCGTGACGGGACCGTCCTCGAAGTCGGCGGTCCCGTCGAGCTTGCAGCCCGGGCAGTCCTTGTCGGTGCCGTCCTCGACGGAGACCCGGTTGTTGTGGACCTCCCAGCCGGGCATGGCCGCACGGCCCGGCAGGGTCTGCTTCAGCGCGACCTTGTCGGAGAGCACGGTCTGGAAGTCCGGCCACTTCTGCGCACCGGCGGCCAGTTCGCCGGAGACCGGGCCGGAGCCGCAGGCGGTCAGCGCGCCGCCCAGTACGACCGATGCGATGCCGATGCCCAACCCCCGTGCGGTGGTGCCGATGTGCGCGGCCATGCCGTACTCCCCGTCCCTGGCTTCCAAGATCATCGGATGATATGTCAACTCAAGGGTCGTGCGGACAACTCCCGCCGCGCCCCCGTCCGTCGTACGCTCCGAGCCCGGGGAGACGACCACAGGGGGCCGGATGCTGACCGACACATCGACCGGCGCGGGCAAGGCGGTACTGCTCCACGACCGCTGTCCCACGCTCGCCGAACTCGCCGACACCGCCCACCGGTTGGCCGCCCTGCGACCCGACCTCTGCCGGGTGCGCACCGTCGGCACCTCCCGGGCCGGCCGCCCGCTCACGCTCCTGTCGGTCGGCCGCGCCGAGCGCAACGTCCTGGTCGTGGCGGGCGCGCACGCCGACGAGTTCGCCGGCCGCGCCAGCACCGTGGAACTCGCCCACCGGGTCCTCGCCCGCCCCGCCCTGCGCACCGCCGCGACCTGGAACTTCCTGCTCTGCCTCGACCCCGACGGCGCGCACCTCGCACGCGGCGCCCTCACCGCCCGCACCCTGCCCGAGTACTTCGCCGGCTACTTCCGCCCCGCCGCCGAGGAACAACCCGAATGGGCCCCGGCGGTCGGCGGCCGCCTCCCGGAGAGCCGGGCCCTGCTCGACCTGATCGACGAACTGCGGCCCACCCTCCAGTTCACCCTGCACAGCATGGACGTGGGCGGCACCTTCCTCCAGGCCACCCGCGACCCGGCCGACCTCGCCGCCCCGTTCGCCACCTCCGCCGCCGCCCTCGGCATCCCGGTCGAGACCGGCACCTACGACACCTTCTGGCTGCGCGAGTCCGGCCCCGGCGTCTTCCTGATGGAGCCCCACCACATCGACCGCCAGGAGAGCAGCACCGGCATGCTGACACCGCACCGCGCCGAGAGGGCCGGTGACACCGGCGGCGTCCGGGCCTCCACCTGGTTCGCCCCGCAGCGCCACGGCGGCGAGACCGTCATCGTCGAAGTACCCGCCTGGACCAGCGACCGCCTCGGCGACACCCGCCCGGCCGACGACGCCCCCGAGCGCCTGACCGCCAGCGCCGACCGGCTGCGCACCCGCACCGCCCTGCTCGCCGACCTGCTGGACGCCGCCCTGCCCCACCTGCCCGACCGGGACACCGCCCTGCTCCGCGCCGTCCGCAGCCCGCTGACCGCCTCCCGGCAGCTCGCCGACGAATGGGACCCGCGGGCGCTCGGCCGGCGCCTGCTGGGCCCGGGGCTGATGACCCGGGCGAAACTGGCCGGCATCGACCTGTGGGCGCACCGCATCCCGGTGCGCGCCGCCGCCCTGCTGCGGCGCGTCGTCGACCCGGCCGGGGCCCGCCTGGCCCCCGACACCGCCCGCCTCGACGCCCTCCTACAGGACTGGTGCGCCCGCTACCAGCGGCGCTTCCGGCCCGCCTGGCTGCCGGTGGCCCGCCAGGCCGAGCACCAGGCCAACATCGTCCAGGCCGCCGTGGAGCTGCACCTGACGGCCTGACCGGCCCGGCCGTCCCGGGCGGAAGGGCCCGGGCGGGAGGGCGGCCGGGGCCGTCGGGTCAGGCCTCGGTGACCAGCGCGGCGACCAGTCGCCGGACCAGCTGCGCGCCGTCGGCCGACCGGTCCCCGTACATCAGCAGGTGGTGGACCGTGCCCACGAGGGCGAGCGCGAGCATCGCGCAGTCGGCGTCCGCGCGGACCCGGCCCAGGCGCTGCTCGGCCTCCAGGTAGCGGACGACCGCGCCCTCGACCGCGTCCGGTCCGGGCGCGCCGGCCTCCCAGGCCAGCCGCACCCGCTGCGTGGCGCCCTGCCGGGCGAGCGCGGCCGCCGCGATCACCGGCCCGGTGGTGCCGAGCAGGACGAGCGCGGCGCCGGTCAGGTTCTCCCGCACCTCCCCGCTGCCCGCCCGCCCGGGCAGCGGGGCGACCTCGGCGGCGATCCGCGCGAAGCGGTCCAGGACGAGCTGGGCCATGAAGTCGTCCAGGTCGGCGAAGTGGTTGTACAGCAGCCCCTTCGCGCAGTCGGCCTCCTCGGTGACGGACCGGTTGGTCAGCCCGGCCGGCCCCTCGCGGGCGAGCACGCGCTCGGCCGCCGTGAACAGCCGTTCCCGCACGTCGGGGATCGCTACGCCGCGTGGTGACATCCAGGTCCTCCGGAACGGGTCTTGCGCAGTATGGGCGAGTGCCCATACCTTGCTATGGGCGATCGCCCATACTAGTGTCCGACAGGAGCGAACCCATGCGCACACCCGTCAACACCGCCCAGTCCCACGCCTGGAACGGCGACGAAGGCCAGCACTGGAGCGACCACCACGACCGCTGGGACGCCGTCAACGAAGGCTTCGACCCGCTGCTCCTGGCCGCCGCCGCGATCACCCCCGCCGACCGCGTCCTCGACATCGGCTGCGGCGCCGGCCACACCACCCGCCGCGCCGCCCGAGCCGCCACCCACGGCTCCGTCCTCGGCCTCGACCTCTCCGCCCCGATGCTGGCCCGCGCCCGCGCCCTGACCGCCGACCAGGACCCGGACCACACCCCCTCCGGCCGGATCGCCTTCGAACAGGGCGACGCCCAGATCCATCCCCTGCCCACCGCCGCCTTCGACGTCGCGATCAGCCGCTTCGGGATCATGTTCTTCGAAGACCCCGTCGCCGCCTTCGCCAACATCGCCCGCGCCCTGCGCCCCGGCGGCCGCCTCGCCTTCGTCTGCGTGGCCGACCCCGCCCGCACCGAATGGGTCCGGGTCCTCGACGAGACGCGCGCCGCCCTCCCTCTCCCGAAGCAGCAGGACGCCCCGCCCGCCGGCCCCGGCATGTTCTCCCTCGCCGACCCCGCCGAGATCCACCGCGTCCTCGGCTCCGCCGCCCTCACCGACATCCGCACCGAACCCGCCGAGGCCCACGGACACTTCGGCCGCGACACCGCCGACGCCGCCGACCACCTCCTCGGCTCCGGCCCCGCCCGCGACCTGGCCGAACAACTCGACCGGACCCACCCGGGCGACACCGACACCCCCACCGGCACCGACCGCCTCCGCGCCGCCCTCACCACCGCCCTCGCCCCCTACGAACGACCCGACGGCGTACGGCTGCGCACCGCCGCCTGGCTGGTCACCGCCACCCGCCCCTGACCGCCCCGGGCGCCCTACGCCTGCTCGCCCTCGCCCTCGGCGTCGATGTGCGGCAGGATCCGGTCCAGGAAGCGCGGCGTCCACCAGGCCGACGCGCCCAGCAGCGTCATCACCGCCGGGACCAGCAGCAGCCGCACGATCGTGGCGTCCACCAGCACGCTCACCGCCAGGCCCAGCCCCATCATCTTGATCACCACGTTGTCGCTGACGATGAACGCCGCGAACACGCTGACCATGATCAGCGCGGCGCAGGAGATCACCCGGGCCGTGATCTCCAACGCGTGCGCCACCGCGTCCTGGCTGCGCCCGGTGCGCAGCCAGGCCTCGTGCACCCGCGAGAGCAGGAAGATCTCGTAGTCCATGCTCAGCCCGAAGACGATCGCGAACATCATCATCGGCACGTAGCTCTCGATCGGGACCTTCCCCGCCACCCCGAGCGCCGGCCCGCCCCAGCCCCACTGGAAGACCGCCACCACCACCCCGTACGAGGCCGCGATCGACAGCAGGTTGAGCACCGCGGCCTTGACCGCGACGAGCGGGCCGCGGAAGACCGCCAGGATGATCAGGAAGGCCAGCCCGACCACCACCGCGATGATCAGGACCAGCCGGCTCGACACGATGTCCAGGAAGTCGACCTGGGCCGCGGTGTTGCCGGTGACGTAGGTCTTCGCGCCGGTGCCGGCCACCGCGTCGGGCAGCACGGTGTCCGACAGGTGGTTGACCAGGTCGGTGGTGGCGCGGTCCTGCGGCGCGCTCGCCGGGATGACGGTGCCGAACAGCACCGCGCCGTCCGGGCTGGTCTGCAGCGGGGTGGCGCTGGCGGCGCCGGGCAGGCCGGTGAGGGCCTGCTGCACCGAGGCCGACACGGCCGGCCGCGTCTCGGCGGGCACGGCGCTCTGGTCCACCACCACCGTCAGCGGCGCGTTCGAGCCCGGACCGAAGGCCTGGGACATCAGGTCGTAGGCGCGCCGGTCGGTGAAGTCGGTGGAGTCGGCGCCGTCGCCGATGTGGCCCAGCTGGATGGAGAACAGCGGGATCGACAGCACCCCCAGCACCACCACCCCGGCCACCAGGTACCGCCAGGGGCGCGCCTCCACCCGCCGGGCGTAGCGGTGCCAGCTCCCGCCCTCCGCGCCCTCGGCGCCGCCGGACTCGGCGATCGGACGGCGCACGGCGAAGCGGTCCATCCGCCGCCCGATCAGCCCCATCAGCGCCGGCAGCAGGGTCAGCGCGCCGAGCACCGCCGACACCACGGTGACGGCCGCCGCGGCACCCAGCTTGGCGATGAAGGAGATCCCCGACACCGACAGCCCGGACAGCGCGATGATCACCGTGCAGCCGGAGACCAGCACCGCGCGCCCGCTGGTGGCCACCGCCTGCCCGGCCGAGACCACCGGGTCCACGCCGTCCATCAGGTTCTGCCGGTGACGGGTCAGCAGGAACAGCGCGTAGTCGATGCCCACCCCGATGCCGATCATCGTCGCCAGGGTCGGCGCGACCGTCGCGAAGGTGGACAGCGCCGCGATCAGCCCCAGCGCCCCCAGCCCGACCACCGCCGCGAACAGCGCCGTCACCAGCGGCAGCCCGGCCGCGATCGCGCTGCCGAACCCCACCAGCAGCACCACGATCGCCACCGCGAAGCCGATCGCCTCGCTGGAGCGGTCGTCCGGCGCCGGCCGGGCCAGCTCGCCCAGCGGACCGCCGTACTCCACCTGCACCCCGGCCTGGCGCAGCGGCGCCACCGCCTCGTCCACCCCGGTCAGGTAGTCGGTGCCCAGCAGCGTCGGCGTGGTGTCGAACCGGACGGTGATGTACCCGGTCAGCCCGTCGGCGGCCAGCGGACCGCCCGGCGCCACCGGCTGCCCCGGCGGCGGCAGCGGGCTCTGCACCGCGATCACGTGCGGCAGCTGCTGCAGCGAGGCGACCGCCTGGGCGATCTGCGGCTGGAAGCCGGTCAGCGGCGCGGCGTCGTGCAGCACCACCTGGGAGCTGGTGCCCGCGGCGGCCGGCTCGTGCGCCTGCAGGACGTCGCGGCCCTGCTGCGCCTGGGTGCCGGGCAGCGAGAAGTCGTCCGAGTAGGTGCCGCCGACCGTCTTGTTGGCGGCCTGGATGCCGGCCAGGGCGACGATCCACAGGACGATGACGATCAGTGAGTGGCGCGCGCACCACTCGCCCAGGCGGCGCAGCGCCGCCCGCCTGGTCGGGCGCTCGGCGGCCGAGGGGACGGGGCGGGCGGACAGCGGCATGGACGGCTCCCGGGTCTGCTGCGCGCTGGTGCGCCGGATCGGCGCAGTGTTCCCGGCGGGGCCGGACCGCCCCCGGGTACCGGCGGGTAGTCGTCCCGACGGCCCCGGCGTGGCGTCCGGGGCCGTCGGGAACGGCGGGCTGGTGGGCTGGGGGGTCAGGGCCGGGCGGGGCCGCCGAGCCCGGGGGTGGTGACGGGGGCGGCGGCGCCGATCAGGAGGACCAGTTCGTGGCCGCCGGGGTTGGTCCGGACGGGGACGGTGCGCCAGTTGTTGGCCAGCCAGACGTTGCCCGAGGGATCGATCTGCAGGCCGGTGTTGCGCTCCAGCCCGTCGCTCGGGTAGCCGGTGTCGGGCGGGGAGAGGGGCTGTCCGGTGCGGTAGCCGGGCGGGCAGGCGGTGAGGTCGGTGCCGCACAGGCGGGCGACGCGGTGGCCGCCGAAGTTGGCGACCCAGACGGTGTCGTCCCCGTCGACGGCGATGCCCCAGGGCAGGAACAGTCCGCCGTCGGTGAAGGGTTCGGGCGCCGGGGTGCCGTCGGGCCCGATCAGGGTGACCGAGGCGCCCGGGCGCGGTCCGGCCTCGGCGGCGACGGCGTCGGCGAAGTCGTCCGCGGTGGTGTCCGCGCAGGGGACCGGCAGGATGCCGCTGTTGCTGACCCAGGCGTAGCCCTTGCTGTCGGTGGCGACGGCGAGCGGGCGGCGCAGGCCGCCGCCGGTGACGGTCCGCTCCGGGGTGCCGTCGGGGGCCAGGACCTGGACGCTGTCGTTGCCGTTGCCGCTGACCCACAGCCGCCCGGCGGGGTCAACGGCGGCGCCGAAGGGCTTGCTCAGCGCGGGGGTGGGCACCTCCCGGGCGCGGGTGGCGTCACCGTCCGGGATCCGGGTCACGCTGTCGCCGCCGCAGTTGGCGACCCAGACGGTGCCGGCCCGGTCGGCGGCCATGCCCTGCGGCTGGGCGATGCCGCCGGTGCGCCATCCTTCGGGCGGGGAGAGCGGGGCGCCGTCGGGGGCGAACTGGGAGACGCTGCGCTCCAGCGGGGTCGGGTCGACGGGGCAGCCGCGGCCCTGGAAGCCGAAGTTGCCGACCCAGGCGCTGCCCCTGGCGTCGACGGTGATGCCGAAGCCGGCGCCGTACAGGCCGCCGCCGCGGTGGGGCGCGCCGGGGGCGTCCCGGCCGGTGGGGGTGAACGTGAGGACGGTGCGGCCGCCGCAGACCGGGACGGCGGGGTCGGCGCCGTAGCGGTAGTTGTTGGTGACCCAGGCGTTGCCGTCGGCGTCGAAGGCGAGGTTACCGGGGCCGTCGAGCTCGTGGCCGTTGCCGTCGTAGCGCAGGGCGAGGGTCCAGGCGTCGGGGGCGGCGGGCAGGGCGGGCCGGTAGCGGGGGGTGGTGTCGGCGAGGGCGAAGAGGGCGGCGGCGTTGTGGCCGGGGTCGTGGGCGATGTCCACGGCGGCCCGCAGGGTGTCGCGCGGCCGGTCGTGGCCGGGGCGGCGGGCCAGGTCGAACAGCTGCTCGCAGGCGTCGCCGGTGACGCACGCGGCGAGCAGGTTGGCCAGGGTGTTGAACTCGGCCATGGTCGAGGTGAGGGCGCCGTTGGGCGCGGTGGCGAGGGGGGCGGCGATGTCGCCGGTGCCGGTGTCGGCCAGATTGTGGGCGACGGCGGCGGCGTTCGGCAGCCCGGGGCGGGGGCCGGAGACGCCGGCCGGGCCGGTGAAGCGGGCCAGGGCGTAGGCGACGGCGACGGTGGTGCGCTCGTTGACGACGAGTTCGGGTGGGGCGTCGGCCCCGCTGAGCACGGCGGCGAGCACGGCCGGCCCGTCCTGCGGCGCCCCCTCCAGCGCGGCCCCGTCCTGCGCGGTGCGTTCCCCCGGGTGCCCGAGGCCGGCGAGCACGTACAGCACGGCGCGCGGGTCGTGCGGGCGGCGGTAGTCGAGGGTGAAGCGCCCGTCCTCGGCGCTGCGGGTGCGGGCCAGCACCCGTGGCGCGGCGCCCTCGCCGTCCCCGGCCTGGTAGAGCGTCACCTCGGCGCCGCCGAGCGGGGTGTCGCCGCTGCGGACCACCCCGCACCGGTCGACGGTCTCCCACCCGGCGGGGGCGGCGGCCGCCGCGTGGGAGGGTCCGGCGGCGAGCTGGGCCAGGAGGGCGGCGGTCAGCAGGACGCCGCGGCGTCGGCGCATGGGGGGCTCCGTTCGGTCGCAGGGCAACGGCGGCCCGTGCGCCCGTCACGGGCGGGGCCGCCGCCCTCCTGCCTGCCACATCCGGGGGCCGCCCGCGCGCGACCGGCCGCGGGACGCGGCGGAAATTGCCCGGTACGGGCGAGGCGGCGGCGCGGGCGGCCCCGGTGGACGGGGCGTCAGCCGAGCTGCGCCGGGGCGGCGCCGGCGAAGGAGCGGTCCTGCTCGGGGGCGGTGGCCGTGGCGGCGCGGGCCTGGTCGCGGCGTTCCAGGGCGGCGGACCAGAGGGCGAGGACGAGCGCGGCGGCGGCGAGGGCGGCGCCGACCCAGTTCGGGGCGGTGTAGCCGAGGCCGGCGGTGATGACGATCCCGCCGAGCCAGGCGGCCAGCGCGTTGCCGAGGTTGAAGGCCCCGATGTTGACGGCCGAGGCCAGGGTGGGCGCGCCGTGGGCCTGGTCCAGCACCCGCTTCTGCAGCGGGGGGACGGTGGCGAAGCCGAGGGCGCCGACGAGCAGGAGGGTGACGGCGGCGAGGATCCTGCTGTGCGCGGTCAGGGTGAACAGCGCCAGGACGACGGCCAGGCCGCCGAGGGCGGTGTACAGCATCGGCATCAGCCGGCGGTCGGCGAACCTGCCACCGAGCAGGTTGCCGAGGAACATGCCGACGCCGAGCAGCACCAGCAGCCAGGTGACCGCGCCGTCGGAGTAGCCGGCGACCTGGGTCATCATCGGGGCGATGTAGGTGATCGCGGCGAAGACCCCGCCGAAGCCGAGCACGGTCATCGCCATCGCGAGCAGCACCTGCGGGTTGCGGAAGGCGGTCAGCTCGCGGCGCAGGTGGGCGCCCTCGGGGCGCGGCATCGCGGGCACCAGTCTGGCGATGCCGAGCAGGCCGACCACGCCGAGCGCGGCGACGACGCCGAAGGTGGTGCGCCAGCCGACGGCCTGGCCGATGAAGGTGCCCAGCGGCACGCCGACGATGTTGGCGACGGTCAGCCCGGTGAACATGGTGGCGATGGCGCCGGCCTTCTTCTCGGGGGCGACCAGGTCGGCGGCGACGACGGAGCCGATGCCGAAGAAGGCGCCGTGGGCCAGCGAGGTCACGATGCGGCCGGCCAGCATCAGCGGGAAGCTCGGCGCGAACGCGGAGAGCAGGTTGCCGACCACGAACAGGCCCATCAGCAGCATCAGCATCGTCTTGCGGTTGATCCTGGTACCGAGGGCGGTCATCAGCGGCGCGCCGATGACGACGCCGAGGGCGTAGCCGGTGACCAGCAGGCCCGCGTGGGGGATGGAGACGCCGTAGTCGCCGGCGATCCGGGGCAGCAGGCCCATGATCACGAACTCGGTGGTCCCGATCCCGAATGCGCCGATGGCCAGGGCGAGGAGAGCGAGAGGCAAAGGCCCGAACCCTTCTGTGATTGCTTGAGTGAGCGGCTAGCGTGCTTCAACAATAGTTGCACGCGCGCAATAAGTGCAATCGCGAGTAGGGTGCGCGCGCCGTGACCGTCCGGCCAGTGGTCCAGACCGCTGACGCGCGCCGTAAAAGCCGCACATCGGTACATTGAGGGCGATCGGGAGCAGCGCCAGGCTTCGCGCGTCCACGCACAGAAGGCCGAACCGCCTTCGGAAAGGGTCTCCATGCACCCCGCCCTCAGCCCCGCCGTCCTCGCCGAGCTGCGCCGGCCCCGGCCCTACCCGGCGGTGTCGATCCTGATGCCCACCCACCGCCGGGAACCGGACAAGACGCAGGACCCGGTCCGGCTGCGCAACCTGCTGGCCGAAGCGAAGGAGAAGGTCCAGGCCGACCCCGCGGTCTCCCGCGCCGAGCGGATCGACGTCCTGGAGCAGCTCGACCGGGCCCTGAGCGAAGTCGACCTGGTGCGCGCCGAGGACGGCCTGGCGATCCTCGCCGCGCCCGGCGAGCACCGGATTTGGTCACTCGGGCGCACCGCCCCCGCCCGGGTGGTCCTGTCCGACACCTTCCTCACCCGCAACCTGGTCGCCGCGCACGCTGCCGAACGCCCCCACTGGGTGGTCGCGATCGCCGCCGACCGGGTGGCGCTGTGGGGCGGCACCCAGGAGCGGGTCGCCGAGGAGACCGGCAACGGCTTCCCGCTGGTGCGCGTCCACGACAACCCCGACCCCGAACGGCAGGAGCAGATCGGCGACACGCCCAGCACCTTCCGCGACGAGGAGACCAAGACCTTCCTGCGCCAGGCCGACGCCGGGATCGGCAAACTGCTCGCCGCCGACCCCCGCCCGCTGTACGTGGTCGGCGAGGCCGCCGCGCTCGCCCTGCTGGACACCGTCGGCCCCATCGCCCAGCAGGCCACCGCGCAGATCCCGCACGGCGGCCTCGCCCAGGCCGACGCCGAGACCGTCCGCCGGGTGGTCGAGCCCGCCGTGCGCGCCCGCGCCGAGCGCGAGGTCGCCGACGCCCTCGCCCTGCTCGACAAGGCCCGCGGCCGCCAGGGCTTCGCCGCCGGCCTGGACGAGGTCTGGCGGGCCGCCGGCGAGGGCCGGATCGACCTGCTGGTGGTCGAGGAGAACTACCGCGCCACCGTCCGCGACGACGGCGAGCACCTCGTCCCCGCCGAGGCCGGCCAGGCCGGCGTCCGCGAGGACATCGTCGACGAGGTCATCGAGCGCGGCCTCGACACCGGCGCCCGGGTCAGCTTCGTCCCCGACGGCACCCTCGCCGACAGCGACCGGATCGCCGCCGCCCTGCGCTACTGACCCGCCTTCCGCGCGTCGGGCCCCACGCGCGTGCCGGGCGTGCCGGTCCCGACGGGCGTGCCGGTCCCAACCGGCTTGCCAGGAGAGCGGATACGCGACACCGGCGGCGGGGTCGGCTACCCGGCGGCCGCTGCGGCGGGGACCTGAGGGGCCGGGACCCGGGAGGCCGCGCCGCTGTCGGGGTCGGCCGGCTCCAGGGCCACGTCGAGCACGTCGACCATCCTGCGCAGCTTCTGCTGCACCCGTACGGCCTCGCGCCGCGGGACACGGACGACCGCCCGGGCCGAGGCCGGCGCCACGGTGCTGAAGGCGAGGTCCAGGACCCGGTGGTTGTTGAGGGTGGAGGCGAGCCGTGCGAGCGTCCCGGTGGTGGGGCGCAGCGTGACGGTGATCCGGGTGTGTTCCATGGCGGCGGTCCTGTCGGTGGATGGGACGGGCGGGCCGGAAAAGCAGAAAGACCCCTCGCGGAGTGCGAGAGGTCTGCGTGCGGGCGGTGGGCCGGGGGAGGGTCACTCCTCCCGGCGCGGTGCCGGCACGCTGCCGCTGGTAATCAGCTGCTGCTGCATGCCCCGCATGCTGGCAGAAACCCGCCGGGGTGGGACAAGGCGTCTCACCCTGCGGGACGGCCGCGGTGACCCGGCGGCGCAAGGCCCGCGGCCCGGACGTGGCACCCGGTCGGCGTCCCCGCGCGGGCCGCCGTACCGCCGCCGCACCGCCGCCGCCCGTAAACCGGTTGGCCGGGCACACCGCCGACTGCTACGGTCTGCGCAGCCGTGAGAAAAACGCGAGGAGGTGTCACCCATGAAGGCTGTATCCGTGTGGGTGCTCCCCCTTTCCGCCACGGCGGGCGATTGACACAGGTGTCGCCCGGGAGCGCCTCAGACCAGGCACTCCCGAAGGGCAACACCATGAACACTTCGCACCCCACCCCCGACATCCCCGCCGCCGACGACCACGCGCTCGCGGTCACGCGGATCTCGGACACCCAGTGGCACGCCGTGGAGGACGACCGCGTGGTCGGCCACGGCGACGCCTCACGCCGGCCCGACGGCCGGCTCTTCGTCAGCGTCGACGCATGGCAGGGCGCGGTCTTCGACCGCATCGCCGCCGCGATGTCGGCCGACCTGCCGGAACCGCTGCACACCGTCACCGACGAGGCCGACCACGACACCACGGCCGCCTGGCAGCGGGCCGGCTTCACGACCGTACGCCGCGAGTGGTGCTACCTCCTGCCCACCGACCCGCAGGCCACCGGGCTCGGCCCGGTCCGGCCCCCGGCGGGCGTGACGATCGTGCCCGCCGGCGAGGCGCAGGAGGATCCGCTGCGCGCCCTGGACCGCGTCATCCACGAGGAGGTCGAGGCCGGCATCGGCTGGCCGGCGATGCCGGCCCAGGTGCTGCCCCGGCCGGCGTGCAGCACCGTGGTCGACCCCGCCAAGTACGCGGTGGCACGGCAGGACGGCCGCTACGTCGGGCTGCTCCGGATCGCGCCGCTGCGCCGGCCGCGGATCGGGCTGCTCGCCGTCCGCGCCGACCACCAGCGCCGCGGCATCGCCCGGGCGCTGCTGGCCCACGCACTGGAATCGCTGCACCGCGACGGCGTCACCTCGGCCTGGGCCGAGGTGACGGAGTCCAACACGGCCGCCACCGCCCTCTTCGAGGGCATCGGCGCCCGCCGCGCCGGCAGCACCCTCGAACTCGCCCGCCACCGAAGCCATTGACACCCCAACACCGAACGGAGAGGTGAGAGCCATGAGCAAGACCGCAGACGGCATCGAAGTCGAAGGCACCGTCACCGAGTGCCTGCGCAACGCCACCTTCAGGGTGGAACTGCCCAACGGGCACATCGTGCTCGCCCACATCAGCGGCAAGGTCCGCAAGAACCACATCAAGATCCTCCCGCACGACCGGGTCCTCGTGGAGCTCAGCCCCTACGACCTCACCCGCGGCCGCATCCGCTACCGCTACCGGTCATAGCCGGTGGCTGCGGCCGGCGGCTCAGGTCGGTGACCGCGGCCGGTGACGGTGGCGTCGGTCGGTGACTGAGAGTCAAGTGACTGATGTGCTTGACCGTTTCGCGGGCCACAGTGGGTGGTGCCGGCCGCCGGTCCGCGGTGGCATCGGCTGACGCCACCGCGCGACGGAGGAAACGAGCATGATCGACAGGCGCACCTTCACCAGGGCCGTCGGGCTGGGGGCGGGCGCGAGCGCCCTGTCCCTGGCCGCCCTGTCCCAGGCCGCGGAGGCCGCACCGGCGGCCCCCGTCCTGGAGGCCGTGCCGGGCGGCGCCGCCGCCGGGCGGACCGGGTTCGCCCGGCTGGCGCAGGTCCGCGCCGGAGTGCTGGACATCGGCTACGCCGAGGACGGCCCGGCGGACGGCCCCGTGGTCATCTGCCTGCACGGCTGGCCGTACGACATCCACAGCTACGTCGACGTCGCCCCGCTGCTCGCCGCGCAGGGCTACCGCGTCATCGTCCCCTACCTGCGCGGGCACGGCTCGACGCGGTTCCTGTCCGCCCGTACGCCGCGCAACGCGCAGCAGGCGGCGGTCGCGCTGGACATCGTCGCCCTGATGGACGCGCTGGGGATCGGCCGGGCGGTGCTGGCCGGTTTCGACTGGGGCTCGCGCACCGCCGACATCATCGCCGCGCTGTGGCCCGAGCGGGTCAAGGCGCTGGTGTCGGTCAGCGGGTACCTGATCACCGACGTGGAGAAGCAGAAGGAGCCGCTGGCGGCCGCCGCCGAGCACACCTGGTGGTACCAGTTCTACTTCGCCACCGAGCGCGGGCGCCAGGCCATGGAGGACCGGGACAAGCGGCGCGACCTGTGCCGCCTGGTCTGGGAGAGCGTCTCCCCGACCTGGGCCTTCGACGACGCCGTCTTCGCCCGCACCGCCGCCGCCTTCGACAATCCCGACTACCCGGCGATCGTCATCCACAACTACCGCTGGCGCCTGGGCCTGGCCGACGGCGAGCACCGCTACGACCGCGTGGAGCAGCGGCTCGCCGCGCGGCCGCGCATCGCCGTCCCCACCGTCACCCTCGACCCCGGGCGGGACCCCTTCACCGCCCCCGGCGACGGCTCCGGCTACCGCCCGTACTTCACCGGCCCCTACCTGCACCGCACCCTCGCGGACGTCGGCCACAACCTGCCCCAGGAGGCGCCCGACGCCTTCGCCCGGGCCGTCCTGGACGCCGACCGCCTCTGACGCCGGCCGCCTGTGACGCCGGCCGCCTGTGACGCGTCGCCGGGCGGCCGCCGGGTCAGCGCTTCGCGTACTCGGCCAGGAACAGGTCGACGCCGGAGCTGATCGTCCGCCACGTCTCCGCCTCGTCCGGCCCGGCCCCGGGGCTGAAGGTGTGCACCAGCTGCAGCACGCCCACCGTGCAGGCCACCAGTTGCTGCACCGCGAGCTTCGGGTCCGGGACGGCGAGCAGGCCGCGGCGGTCCAGTTCGGTGAGGGCCTCGACCAGCGGGGCGTTGTTCATCTCGTAGCTGACCTGGTACCAGAGCCGGCCCAGCTGCGGGAAGCGGTCGATCTCGCCGATCACCAGGCGGCGCAGGGACATGATGTCGGGGCGCAGCACGATGCGGGCCCAGTCGTGGGTGAGCGTGATCAGTGCGGAGCGCAGGTCGGCGGCTTCGGCGATGGTGGAGTTGTGGGGCTTGAGGCCCTCGTAGGTGGTGGGCAGGAAGCCGCCGATCACCGCGAGGAAGAGCCGTTCCTTGTTGCCGAAGTGCTTGTAGATGGTGGCCTTGGAGACGCCGGAGCGTGCGGTGATGGCGTCCATCGAGGCGGCGGAGTAGCCCTCCTTGAGGAACTCGGCCAGGGCGGCGTCGATGATCGCCCGCCGGCGCCGCTGGGCGGCGTCGGCGGGGCCCGGGATGATCGGCAGGCCGAACTCGTCGGTGGGCCCTGCGGTGTCGGCGGCCATCGGGTGCTCCTCGGAGGGGGTCTGCGGAGGGCGGAGGAAACGGTACTGATCAGTATAAGAACTGAACTGTCCGGTACAAGTCCATGCGCGCGACGCGCCGCCCGGACTGAACCATACGATTCAGTTCACCGCAAAAGACTGAACCGTATGGTTGACGCACTGAACTGAACCGTTTAGATTTCTCGGCGTCGGGACGACGACGAGCGGCAGCCGCCCACCAGCGAACGCCGACGAGTTCGGCCTGCCGGTCACACCCGTACCCATTGCAAGGAGCACGTCATGAGCGCGTCCAAGGTCTTCGCCATCTCCGGCTCGCTGCGCGCCGACTCGCACAACACCCAGCTGCTGCGCGCCGCCCGCACGTTCAACCCGGCCGGCATGGAGATCGAGATCTACGACGGCCTGCGCGAGATCCCGCCGTACGACTACGACCTCGACCACCCCGGCAAGCGCCCGGCCGTCGTCGAGGAGCTGCGCCGCAAGGTCACCGAGGCCGACGGCCTGCTCATCGCCACCCCGGAGTTCAACTACTCCATCCCCGGCGTCCTGAAGAACGCCCTGGACTGGCTGAGCACCGACTGGACCAAGACCGAGGGCCTGCCGCTGCACCGCAAGCCCACCGCGATCATGGGCGCCGCGCCGACCAACTTCGGCTCGGTCCGCGCCCAGCTCGCGCTCCGTCAGGTCTTCGTCTGGACCGACAGCGACGTGGTGGTCAAGCCCGAGCTGGTCGCCTTCCGCTCCCACGAGCGCTTCGGCGACCAGGGCGAGCTGACCGACGAGGTCACCATCGGCATCCTCAAGGACCTGCTCATCGCCCTCCAGGGCAAGATCGACGCCCGCTCCTGACGCCCGCTCCTGACGCCTGACTCCTGACGCCTGACGCCTGACGCCTGACGCCCGACGGCCCGGCCCCGGCCGCCCGGAACACTCCTGGGGGGAGCCGGGGCCGCCCGCGTGTGAACTGCCCTGCCAGGCACCTGGGCTGACGAACCGTCCGATACGGCCGGCCGCCGCGCCGCACACCCGGAACCCCGGACCATTGCCGACCTGTTGCACGGGGAGTGGCCCGGCTCACAGCCGTTCGAGGGCGAAGCGTGATCGACTCGGCCGATGCGCGAGTCCGAGAAGCCCACCCCGCCGCCGTCGGCCCGTCGGCCCGCCGCGGCCGTCACCCTCGCCGTGGTCGCCGCCGCCCTGCTCACCGCCTGCGGCACCCGGACGACCGGAGCGAGCGGCGCGGCCGGGGCGTTCGCCACCCCGGCGGCCTCCGCCGGCGCCACACCCTGCGGGGCGCCGCTGCCCGCGCCCGCCGGCGGCGCCCAAGCGCCGTCCGGACTCGCGCGGGACGGCGTGCGGATCACCGCCGCGAGCCCGGCCTGCGCCGAGTACGAGGTGGCCAACCCGAACGGTGAACCGTCCGACGTCACCGTGGTGTTCAACCGGCTCTCGGCCGCCGGAGCCGCCCTGGACACCGTGACCCACACCGTCGCCGCGCTCGCCCCCGGAACCACCGAGAAGAGGCGGATCGACCTGTCCGGCCCGGGCCCGGCCCTGCCGGGCGCAGCCGCGTCCCAGGTGAAGATCGTCAAGGTCCGCAGCGTGCCCAGCGCCGAAGCCCCGCAGCCCGACGGCCCCTGCCCGGCCTCCGGCCTGCGCCTGTACGCGGACGAGGGCGACGCCGCGATGGGCCTGCGCGTCGCCGGCCTGCACCTGCGCAACTGCGGCACCGCCACGCTGGCCCTCGACGGCTACCCCACGCTGCAACTGCTCGACCCCGAGCACCACCCCGTCGACGGGGTCCGGCTGCTCTCCGGCGGCGCCGAGATCGCCACCGGCACCGGCGCCGACAACCCGCCGCAGAAGATCGCGCTGCGCCCGGGCGAGGGCGCCCGCGCCACCCTGGTGTGGCGCAACACCACCGGGGACGGCGCCCCGGTGAACATCCCCTACGTCCGGGTCCGCGCCACCCCGGACGCGGCCCCCGTGATGGTCACCCCGGAACTCGACCTGGGCACCACCGGCCGCCTCGGCGTCGGCGCCTGGGCCAGGGAGGACGCCGGAGCGAAGCCGCCCGCCACCCGGCCGCCGGCCCAGGGCGGCTGACCCCGCCCGCAGCCCCCCGGCACGGCGCACCACGGCACGGCCCGGCCCAACACGACACAGCCCGGCACAGCACGGCACGACCGGCGGCCCGGCACGCTCCCCCGTGGCGTGCCGGGTCGCCGGTTCGTCTCCTCGTGGAGGATGCCAGGGCGCGGCCCGGCCGAGTTGGCGCTGCGTCGACAGTCCCTTGGCGCTGCGTCTACTCTCCGGCGCCTCCGCCGCCGGTGTGCTCGGACAGCGCCTGGCGGCGGTGCTCGCCGGGCGGGAGTCCGTACGCGGCCCGGAAGGCGCGGCTGAAGTCGGAGGCGCGGGGGATGCCCCAGCGGGCGGCGAGGGCGTGGACGGGCACGGCGCGCAGGGCCGGGTCCGTCAGGTCGCGGCGGGCCTTGTCCAGCCGCTGGCGGCGGATCCAGGCGGCGACCGTCTCGCCCTGCGACTGCTGGGTGAAGAGGCGGTGCAGGTAGCTGACGGAGATGTGGTGCGCGGCGGCGATCACGGGCGGGGACAGCTCGGGGTCGTGCAGGTTGCGCAGGATGAACGTCCGTACGCTCTCCAGCAGGGCCCGCTGCCGGGTGTCGTCCGGCACGGCCGCCTCGGCGTCGAGTTCCCGGGCCAGCCAGGCGGCCACCAGGTCGACCACGACCGTGCCCAGCCGGGGCGCCTCGGCCGGTCCCAGGGCGGCGGCCTGCCGGTCGAGGCCGACGATGAACTCGGTGAGCAGCGCGCTGGTGCCCTCCCGTCCGGAGAACGCCCGCCCCATCAGGGTGCGCAGGCGGTGGGGCGGCAGCGGCAGCGCGGACACGGGGAAGTCGACGCCCACCGCTTCGACCCGGCGGGGGCCCCGGTCGGTGGCGCGTGCGCCGAGGCCCCGCACGTCGTACGGCTGCGAGCTGTCGAGCACGTACAGCTCGCCCGGGCCGAACACGGCTGTCCGGTCGCGGTCGCCGTGCGTCAGCGACAGGCCCCCGTCGAGGACCATGGTCAGGTGGTACACCCCGGGGTCCGAGCGCCGCACCCTGCCGGCGGTGCGCCGGAACCGCGCGGGCGGGAACGACGATCTGAGGAGGGTCACCGGCCCCAGCTCCAGGCGCCGCATCTCCGCCGTGAAGTCGTCGGCGTGAGCGCTGGTCATCTCGCTGTCCCGGGTCCGTCCGATCAGCTCCCGCCAGCAGTCGAACCGTTCCTTCGCGGGCACGTCCTCGCCCCGGAACACACTCGCCGTCCTCGCGCTCACGCTCCCGTTCCCTCCTCCGTGCTCGTCCTGCGGCCCGCCGACGAGGCCTGCCGCTGACGGCGCCAAACCCTGCGGCGACTTGCCAGAGCGTAAGGGGACGGTGACGGTACGACGAGTGCGGGGGTGGCGGTCGGGAGGTGGGCGGGTGGCGGTCGGGAGGTGGGCGGCCGCCGATTTTCCTCTTCCGATCATGGGCTGGTAGCTTCTTCCCTGTCGGCGGGACAAGATCGCGGAAGCGGTCGGGGAACCGCCGGACAGGCGTCGGTGGTGCAGTGGTAGCACGCCCGCTTTCAGCGGGAGGGGTTCGTTCGATCCGAGCCCGGCGCTCCCATCGGTAGGGGCGGAAGTCGCATGCGACTTCCGCCCCTGCTGCGTTCCTCCGCGCCCCCGGGCCGGCCGGCGGCTCCGGGCCCTAGCCGGCCAGCAGCGCGCAGACGAAGTCCTCCTCGACCGCGCGCAGCTGTGCCAGCAGGTCCGGGTTGCCGGTCTGGTTGACCTGCTCGGTGACGGAGACGGTGACGCTGCGGCGGCCGTCCGGGGTGCCCGCGCCGAACTGCGTGTAGCCCGCGGTGTTGCCCGTGTGCCCGTACACCACGCCGCACCGGGTGGTGTACTCGAAGATCGCCAGCCCGGCGCGGTTGGCCCCCGGGCCGGCCGGCTCGGAGGCACCCGCGACGAACACCCGCTGCCGGCGGCGGGTCGCGTCGCTGATCAGCGGGCCGCCCGCGTACCCGGCCGCGAACGCGCTGAAGTCCTTCGGGGTGGACACCAGGCCGCCCGACGCCCAGGCGCCCGAGGCGCCGAACAGGGTGCTGACGTCCTGCGCAGGCTCGGGCGGCTGGACGGCGTAGCCGTGCAGGTACGGCTCGGGCAGCCGGTAGCCGGAGGGGAGGCTGGTCTGTGTGAGCCCCAGCGGCCGGTAGACCTGGGAGTCCAGCAGGCCCTCGTAGCGCTGCCCGGTCGCGGCCTCGGCCATCAGGGCCACGGCGATGTTGTCGGAGTTGGAGTAGTGGTAGCGGGAGCCGGGGGCGAACTCCAGGTCCTGGCCGGCGACGAAGTCCAGCAGGTGCCGGGAGTCGAACCGGTGGTGCGGGTCGGCGCGGATCAGGTCGACGAACTCCGGTGCCGCGCTGTAGTCCGGCAGCCCGCTGGTGTGGTTCAGCAGCTGGCGCAGCGTCACCGCGCCCCAGGCGGCGGGCAGCGCGGGCAGCCGCTGGGCGAGCGTGTCGTCCAGCCCGAGCAGCCCGCAGTCGACCAGGCGCAGCGCGACCGCGCCGCTGAACGCCTTCGCGGCGCTGGCCAGGCGCATGTGGTCGTCGGGCCGGGGCGGCCGGCCGGTGCCGACCTCGGCCACCCCGGCCCGGAACACCCGCACCCGCTCGCCGTCGCGGAGCACCGCGATGGCGCCGGGCGGGCCGTCCGGGCGGTCGACCAGTTCCTGCAGCCGGGCCCGCAGTGCGAGGTCGTCGTCGTCGCGGGGCGCGGCCGCGGCGGCCCCGGCGGGCGCCAGCGCCAGCGCGGCGGTGAGCAGGGCGGCGACCGCGCGCCCGGGGCGGCGGGACAGCGGCGAACGGCGGGAGCGCAGGGACACGGCGGGGCCTTCCGGACGGCTCGGGTGGATCGGGGTGGCTCGGCGGCGGGGGTGCACCGCCGCCCCGGCCGCAAGGGATCACCCGCCGACGCCCGGCGGAAACGGCCGACGGCCCGCCGTGACCCGCCCAGCCGAGCGCCCCGGCCGCCGTGACCCGCCGGGCGCCGGCCCGTCCGTCCGTCAGCCCTGGGGCAGGTGGTCGGCGACCAGGACGGCGAAGTCGTCGGGGGTGACGACGCGGATGCCGAGCTCCTCGGCCTTGGCGCGCTTGGATCCGGCCTTCTCGCCGGCGACGAGCAGGGTGGTGCGCTTGGAGACGGACGAGGAGGCCTTGCCGCCGGCGCGTTCGATGAGCTCGTTCATCTCGTTGCGGGACAGCGCGGCGAGCGGGCCGGTCATGGAGCCGGTGACGACGACGGCCTCGCCGGTGAGCGGGCCCGAGGCCGCGTCCTGCCCCACCGGGCCATCGGCGTCCGCCGCGTCGGACGCCGCTGCGGGCGCCTGCGGCACGGTGACGGCGGTGCCCACGCCCCGGGCCGCGAGGCGGTCCAGCAGCGGTGCGAGCTCGGCGAGTTCGGCGACGATGACCCGGGCCTTCTCCGCCCCGATGCCGTCCACCGCCGCCAGGGTGTCGGCGTCGGCGGCGCGGATCGCGGCCATGGAGCCGAAGTGGGCGGCGATGCGCCGGGACATGGTGCGCCCGGTGCCGCGCACGCCGAGCGCGCAGAACACCCGGTTGAGCGGCTGCGACCGGGCGGTCTCGATCGCGGCGAGCAGGTTGTCGGTGCTGGTCTCGCCCATCCGCTCCAGGCCGAGGAGCTGCTCGCGGGTGAGGGAGAACAGGTCGGCGAGGTCGGTGACCAGGCCGGCTTCGACGAGCTGGACGGCGCGGGTGCCGCCCAGGCCCTCGATGTCGAGCTGGCCGCGGCCGGCCGCGTAGATCACCGAGGCGACGGCCTGGCAGTTGCGCCCGCGGGCGCAGCGCCAGCGCTGCTCGGTGGTGTCGATGGTGTCGCCGCAGCGGGGGCAGGCCTCGGGGAAGGCGATCGGCTTCTCGTCGCCGGTGCGCTCGTCGACCAGCGGCGCCTCGACGCGCGGGATGACGTCCCCGGCGCGGTAGACGAAGACCCGGTCGCCGAGCATGAGGCCGCGCCGGGTGATGTCGGCGGGGTTGTGGAGCGTCGCGTAGGTGACGGTGACGCCGTCGATGACGACCGGTTCGAGGACGGCGCGCGGGGCGATGATGCCGGTGCGGCCGACGTTCCACTCCACGTCGAGCAGCCGGGTGACCTTGTGCTCGGCGGCGAGCTTGCGGGCGACGGCCCATCGCGGCGCGCGCGAGCCGGAGCCGGCGTCCTGCTGGTCCACCGAGGAGTCGGCCTTGACCACGACGCCGTCGATGCCGAACGGCAGCTCGGAGCGGAGCGCGGCGATCTCGCCGACCCGCTGCTGGGCCTCCTCCAGCGTGGCGCAGCGCTGCGGGTGGGCGGCGGTGGTGGCTGCGGTGTTGGCGCCCAGGGCGGCCAGGCGCTCCAGCAGGGCGCTGTGGGTGAGGTCGTCGTCGAGGCCGACCGCGCCGTAGCCGAAGAACGTCAGCTCGACGCGGTAGGGCCGGTCCTTGGCCCGCAGGGTGCCGGCGGCGCCGTTGCGCGGGTTGGCGAAGGGGACCGCGCCGTGGGCGGTGCGCACCTCGTTGGCGTGCTCGAACTGCTCACGGGTGAGCAGGACTTCACCGCGCAGCTCGACGTCGACGGGCTCGGCGAGCACGGCGGGCAGGCCCAGCACGGCGTCGGCGGCGTGGCTGATGTCCTCGCCCGCCAGGCCGTCGCCGCGGGTGATCAGCCGGTGCAGGCGCCCGGCACGGTAGCGGGCGGCCACCGCCAGACCGTCCAGCTTGGGCTCCACGCACCAGGCGGCCACCGGCCGGCCCAGGCGCCGCTCCAGCCCGCCCGCCCAGTCCGCGAGCTCCTCGGCCGAGAAGACGTTGTCCAGCGACAGCATCGGCACGCTGTGCGGCACGTCGCCCCCGACCGCACCGCCCGCGACCTTCCCGGTGGGCGAGTCCGGCAGCACCTCGCCCGGGTGCGCCTGCTCGTAGGCCGCGACGGCACGCAGCAGGGCGTCGTACTCGTCGTCACCGAGCGGCGTACCGCCGTCGGTGTAGTAGGCGGCGGCCGCCCGGACGGCGGTGGCAACGGCATCGGCGTAGTCGCCGGGGGTGAGCAGAGCGGCGTCGTTCATGGGCAGCATCATCGCCACTGGCACTGACATTCGACGGCGGCGGGCCGTACCACCGGCGCGACCGGCCGCGCCCCGCTCCCGCCGCCGCGTCCCCGGCCGTCCCGGCCCCGCCCTTGCGGCCGGCCCGTCCGGTCATGGGAGCCCGTCCGGTCACGGCGGGCAGAGGGCGGTGCCACCGGCGAACGGGCGCACCACCGCGCCGCGTCCGCCGGCCCCGCCTGCGCTCAGGGGAGGTAGCGCTCCAGTGCAGCGGCGCCCTTGCGCTCGATCTCCTGCCGCGCCCACTCGAGGCGGCCGGGGGTGACGTCGCGGCCCGACACCATCACGAGGTCCTCGGGATCGAAGGGACGCTCCGATCCGGTGTAGAGCTGCCGCTGCATTCCGGACGCCGACTCCGGCACGCCCTCGTTCATCGATTCCCGCATGTCCATCACCTCATCGCCTGGTGGCCCGTACGCACGGTCCTTCGATGGTCGTTCCGACGGCCGGACCATGACGGGTGGAACACGACCAAGTTACTCCGTTCGAGTGAATGCGCGGCCTGGGACGACTCCGGCTGACCGCCAACGGCCCGGCCGTGCCCGCCGCGCCCGCCGCGCCCGTACGGTCAGCGGGGGCGGTGGGCGACGGCGGCGAACATCGTCACCGACAGGTGGAAGGCGCCCTGCCCGGCGGCGGCCTCGAGGCCGGCGTAGAGCCGGTCGCGCTGCTCCTCGGTGATCAGGTCCCGCCCGAGGGCCGCCGTGGCGAGCCCGCGGACGATCGGCCGGCTGACGGTGCGCGGGTCGTGCAGGAGGACGTCGGAGCCGAGCCCGTCGACGGTCAGGCCCGCCGCGGTCAGCCAGCCGGCCAGGCGGCGTCCGGCGTCCGGGGTGGCGGCGGTGGCCTGGGTGACGGTGGCCAGCGCGGGGCGGATCTCCGGGTCGGCCGGGTGCAGGACGAAGGTGGCCCAGTCGGTGTCGAGCAGGGCGACCCGGCCGCCGGGGCGCAGCACCCGGGCGATCTCGGCGACGGCCCGCGCCGGGTCGTCCAGGTGCTGCAGGACGCGCTCGCACCAGACGACGTCCACGTCGGCGTCGGGCAGCGGCAGCGCGAGCGCGTCGCCGTCCACGAACCGGGCCGGGCTGCCCGCGTCGGCGGCGCGCCGCTCGGCGACGGCCCGCAGGCCGGGGTTGGGCTCGAGGCCGGTCGCGTCGCCGCCCGGCGCGACCGCCGCCGCCAGCACCCGGGTCTCCGAGCCGGTCCCGCAGCCGACGTCCAGCGCCCGCTCGCCGGGGTGCGCGGCCAGGCGCGCGTGCGCCCACTCGCGCAGCCGCCGCACACCGGCGTTGGCGCCCTGGACGTCCAGGGCGGCGGTCAGCCGGTCGGTGGCCGCGGGGTCGGCGTTGGCCGCGTGGAAGGCCGAGGTGGGGCGCGGGTCGCTCATGGCGCCCACTCTAGGCAGCCGCCCGCCCGCCGCAGGGCACGCCCGGGAAGCCCTCGGCGCAGGCCGGGCGGTCAGGCCGGGGCGAAGGTGCGACGCAGGTGGGCCACCAGACGGGCCGGGTCGGCGGCGGGCAGGCGGGCGGCGAGGTAGCCGTCGGGGCGGATGAGGACGGCCTCGCCGTCGCCGGGCCGGTAGGCGGCGTGGAAGGCGGCGCCGGTGTCGCGGACGACGGGCAGGCGCAGGCCGTCCGGGGCGGCGGGGGACGAGGCCGTGGGGGACGCGGGGGCGCTGGGGGAGTCCGGGGCGAGGACGGCGTACACGTCGAGCAGGCCGTGGGCGGCGGCGTGGGCGGCGGCCGCGCAGGCGCGCAGGGTCCGCGTGTCGGTGGCGGGGCCCGCGGACAGCAGCAGGATGTGGTGGGTGCCGCGCAGCAGCTCGTGCAGGCGCTGCGGGTAGGCGGTCAGGGGGCGGGTGAGGCCGGGGCAGTCGGGGGCGCGGTCGCCGGGGGCGGGGCGGGTGCCCGGGGCGGGCTCGGTCAGCGGTCCGTCGCGGTAGCCGACCAGGAGCTGGGCCTCGCGCAGCAGCGGGGTGGCGGGGTCCTCGGGGTCGGCGTCGAAGCCCGCGCGGGCGTGGCGCACCGTACGGGCGACGACCTCCCGGCCGACGGGGTGGCGTTCGGCGTGGTAGCTGTCGAGCAGGGTGTCGGCGGCGGCACCGCGGACGGTGAGGGCGAGCTTCCAGGCGAGGTTCCAGGCGTCCTGGATGCCGGTGTTCATGCCCTGGGCGCCGGTGGGCGGGTGGATGTGGGCGGCGTCGCCCGCCAGCAGCAGGCGGCCACTGCGGTAGCGGTCGGCGAGGCGGTGGCTGATCCGGAAGACCGAGGACCAGCGCAGCGCGGAGGCGGTGACGGGGCGCGGCGCCAGCCGGTCCAAGCCCTGCTGGATGTGCCGCAGTTCGGGGGCGTGGCCGCCCTCCAGCCCGTGCGCGACCCCGCGCACGGGGTCGGCGGCGGTGGCGAGTTCGGGCGGGACGGTCATGGACACCCGGTAGCGGCGCCGACCGGGCAGCGGGACGCACACCAGTACGTCCGCGGCGGTGCCGTCGGCGGCGGCGCGGGTGGCGCGCACGGCGTAGCCGGGCGGCAGGTCCCAGTCGAGTTCGACGTCGCCGAGCATGAACTGCTCGGGGAAGGCGTCGCCGCCGAAGCCGATCCCGGCGGCGTGGCGCACCGTGCTGTGGGCGCCGTCGCAACCCACGACGAAGCGCGCGGACAGCTCGCGCGGCCCCCGGGGGGTGGCCAGGGCGGCGTGCACGCCGTCGTCGTCCTGCCGCAGGCCGAGCACCTCGGTGCCGCGCTCGACGACGGCGCCGTAGCCGGCCAGGTGCTCGGCGAGCAGCCGCTCGGTGGCGTCCTGGGGCAGTGCCGCGAAGCGGTACGGCACGTCGGCGGGCAGGTCGAGGTCGATGCGCGGGCCGGGAGCGCCGTCGACGAAGGCGAGTTGGCCGAGCAGGGGCACCGCCTCGTCCAGGACGCGGCGCACCAGCCCCATCGCGTCCCAGACCTCCAGGGTGCGGGGCTGGATCCCCACCGCCTTGGCGTAGGGCTGCGGGGCGTCCAGCCGGTCGACGATCCGGCACCGCACGCCGCGGCGGCACAACTCGGCGGCGGCGGTCAGGCCCACCGGTCCGGCCCCCACGACCAGTACGTCGGTGTCGTCCACGCGCGCTCCTCGGCTGCCCGGCACCGGCGGTGCCGCCGTATCCCCAGGCTGCCCTCCGCCCTGGTGTTCCGCCCGGCGGGGCCGGCGGACGCCTCGGCCGGGCCCGCCGGGGGCCTCGGTGTCCAGGTCCGGTGTCCAGGTCCCGTGTCCGGGCCCGGTGGGCGGGGTCCTCCGTACGAGTACCGGGCGTCGGCGAACAGTGAACGCCGGACACGGCTGCTCCACCGATCCGCACCCTGGACTCCACTCATCGTTCGACCAGCGGCCTTGTACAATCCCTACATTCGGGCCACTGCCGGTGATCGGCCGTCGGCGGTGCGTACCCGCCCGGGCCGTCCGGCCCCGTCCGCTTCTGAGCGAAAGGCCGCGTGATGGCCCCCCGCCTGTCCGTCGTCGTCCCGATCTACAACGTCGAGCGCTACCTCCAGGAGTGCCTCGACTCGATCGCGGCCCAGACCTTCGAGGACTTCGAATGCGTCCTGGTCGACGACGGCTCGACCGACGACGGCCCCGCCATCGCCAAGGCCTACGCCGACCGGGACCCGCGCTTCCGGCTGGTCCGGCAGGAGAACAAGGGCCTCGGCGCCGCCCGCAACACCGGCTGGCGCCACCTCACCCCCGGCACCGAGTACCTGACCTTCGTCGACAGTGACGACACCCTGCCCCCGCACGCGTACCAGCTGATGATCCGCACGCTGGACGAGAGCGGATCCGACTTCGTCACCGGCAACGCGCTGCGCCTGCGCACCACCGGCCTCACCCCCTCGCACGGCCACCGCCGCGCCTTCCGCGAGAGCCGGCTGGGCACCCACGTCAGCGAACTGCCCGCCCTGGTCACCGACCGCACCGCATGGAACAAGGTCTACCGGCGTTCCTTCTTCGACGCCGCGGGCATCCTGTACCCCGAGGGCATCCTGTACGAGGACGCCCCGGTCAGCGTGCCCCACCACTTCCTCGCCAAGCGGGTCGACGTGCTCGCCGAACCGATCTACCACTGGCGGGTGCGCGAGGACGGCGACCTGTCCATCACCCAGAAGAAGACCGACCCGCGCGGCCTCGTCGACCGGGTCCGCTCGATGGAACTGGTCCGGGAATGGCTGCTCGCCCGCCCCGAACCGGCCTTCACCGAGCACCTGCGCGCCTACGACCACAACTGCCTGGTCGAAGAGATCCCGATGTTCTTCTGGTCCGTCCCGGACGGCGACCGCGCCTACCGCGAGGCCTACCAGCAGCACGTCAGCCGGCTGCTGCGGGCCATCGGCCCCGAGCGGCTGGCCGGGCTCAACAGCCAGCTGCGGCTCAAGTACCGCCTGACGCTGGCCGACCGGATGCACCGCTTCGTCGCCGTCCAGCGCCTGCACCGCCTCGCCCGCCGCACCCGCCAGGCCGCCGCCCGCACCTGAGGCCGGGGGCGCGGCCACGGCGACGGCGACGGCTATGGCCGCCGTGCCGCGCGGTGCTACCGGCCGTCCGCTCCGCCGCCGTCCGCCTCGCCGCCGTCCGCCTCCGGCCCGGCGCCGAGGGTGCGCAGGGTGCGCAGGAACAGGTCCGCCTCGGCCGGGGCCAGCGGCGCGAGGAAGCGCGCCTCGGCCTCGACGTGGACGCGCTCGGCCCGTACCAGCAGCTCCCGTCCCTGCGGGGTGAGCCGCACGACGTTCTTGCGGCGGTCCTCGGGGCTGCGGGTGCGCTCGGCGAGGCGCTTGGCCTCCAGGGCGTCGACGAGGGCGACCATCGTCGTGCGGTCGACGCCGAGGAGGCCGGCCGCGTCCTGCTGGGAGAGCGGCACCTCCGCCCCCAGGACGGCGAGGACCGCCAGTTCACGGCCGTCGAGGCCGAGCGGCGCCAGCGCCCGGGCCGACGCCTCGGCGTACCGCAGGTGGGTGTGCTTGAGCAGGTAGCCGAGGCGGGCCGACAGGGGCCCGGAGTCCACATCGCTTGACATATCCGTTGACATATCCGCGAGAGTATCTCAGCCCCATTGATGGTCAGCATGGCTGACGATCAATTAGGCTGACGATTATGACGCCGTCGACCGCACCACCCGCGCAGCCGATCACCTTCGGCCTCAAGACCACCCCCATGCGCGTCCCCTACACCGACATCCTCCGCGTCTGGCAGGAAGCCGACGACCTCCCCGACATCGCCGACGCCTGGTTATGGGACCACCTCATGCCCATCGCCGGCCCCAAGGACAGTGACGTCCTGGAAGGCTGGACCCTCCTCAGCGCCCTCGCCGCCTCGACCCGCCGACTGCGCCTCGGCCTCCTGGTGACCAGCAACCGCCTGCGCCACCCCGCCCTCCTCGGCAAGATGGCCACCACCGTGGACGTCATCTCGCACGGACGCCTCGTCATGGGCCTCGGCGTCGGCGGCACCCACCAACCGCCCGGAGCCGGCGGCATCGCGGGGGAGAACCCCGCCGCCGCGGAGTACGCCGGATACGGCCTGAACCTCGTCCCGCCCCGCGAAGGCATCGACCGGCTCGCCGAAACCCTCACCGTGCTGCGCGGCATGTGGACCCAGGACGTCTTCGACTTCGACGGGCGCTACACCTCCCTCCACGGGAACCGCAACCACCCCAAGCCCGTCCAGCGCCCGGGCCCACCGATCCTCATCGGCGGCTGGGGAACGCGCCTGCTGCGCCTGGCGGCCGAACAGGCCGACATCTGGAACATCCCCGGCCCGCCCCACAACACCGTCGACCACCTGCGCGAACGCAGCCGCGTCCTCGACGCCCACTGCGCCGCGATCGGCCGCGACCCGCGCACGATCACGCGCTCCGTCCAGTACATCGTCTCCTACGACGACCCGGCCCAGGACCGGGCCGCCCTCGCCGAGTTGACCGCCGCCGGCTTCACCCACCTCGTGCTCAGCCTGCGCAGCCCCTACCCGCCGGGCGTGGCCCGGTGGCTGGTCGACGAGATCATCCGGCCGCTGCGCAACGGCTGACCCGGGGGAGCGGGGCGTCGGCCGCGCAGCGCGGGGGCGTGACCGACCCCGCCCCCGGCCCGCACGGCCTCCCGCCTCAGCCGGTGCCCGCCTCAGCCGGTGCCCGGCCGGACGGCGCGCGGCCCGGCGCCGTCGAGCGTGGCGAGCAGGCGGGCGCGGACGTCGGCGGCGGCCTCGCGGGTGACCGGGTCCGCGCTCTCCAGCTGCGGGGCGATCAGCTCCGCGGCCGCGGCCAGGAGCGGGAGGGGTACCTCCGCGGTCCGCAGGTGGAGGAGCTGCGAGGCCGCCCGTTCACCGGGCGTGGCCGGGGCGGGGGCACTGGGGATCAGGGCGGTGATGCCTCGGGGGAGCTGACTGTCGGTCACCCGTCCATTCTCGCGGGTGCGGACCGGTGACGATCACCACGGCCGTCGCCCGGCGGGGCAAGGGAGGTGCCCCGGGTGGCCCGGGGCGGGATGATGACCGCCATGAGTGCGATCATCAGCTTGGACTTGGCCGGTTTCGTCCCACGCGCGGACGAGGGCGGCGCCGGGGGCACGAACCGGGTGTGGGACGACGCGCGAGGGGTGGTCCTGTCCGTCCACGACTTCGCGCTCGTGCCGGACCTGGTGGCCCCGCTCGACGCGGGCGAGCGACTGCTGCGCGAACTGGCCCGCAACACCGCGCAGAGCGGGGCCGCGCTGATCGAGGCGCAGGTGCGCGAGCTGGGCGGGGTGCCCGGCCTGTGGCAGCTCGTCAAGATCCCCAAGGCGGCCGGCCGCGGGCAGGTGTTCGTCGGGGCGTGGACGGTGCCGCGCGACCGGTGCAGCGTGGTGCTGAAGGTGCAGGCCGCCGAAGGCCCGGTCAGCGGCATGCGCGAAGCGGTGGTGGCCGACCGGGTCGGCTTCGACGCCTTCGTCCGCCCCCACCCCTACGACCCCGACCTGCGCGGCCCGCTGCCGTACCACGTCGCCGACCTCCAGGAATGGGACGCCCACTTCCCGACACACCCGCTGACCCTCGTCCGGGAAACGCTCACCCGGGTCGGCGCGAGCACCGTCCTCGACGACAGCTTCCGGACCCTGCCCCCATTCCCCGGCCCGACCCCCGCCGGCCCGGCTCTCGATGGCCCGCCCCCCTCCGGCCCGACCCCTGCCGGTCCGACCCCCGACAGCGCGCCGCCGGCGGAGGCCCCACGCCGACGGTGGTGGCGAGGCCGCTGACCGGCGCCGTACGTGAGGTGGATGGCAGCCGGTTGCGTCGCGGGCCGCGAACCCGGCCGTCGGGCCGGGGCCCTGTGGCCGCAGGCTGCCTCTGCTTCAGGCTTCAGCGGCTTCAGCGGCCGGCGTGGCCGGGCAGAGGGCCGTATTCGACGCAGAAGCCGCAGTCGCAGCTGGTCAGGGAGTTGGCCTGGCAATGGGCGGCGGGCCAGTACGGAGACGCGCACGGGCCGGGCTCGACGGGGGAGTCGTCGTCGGGCAGGGTGCGCCGGCACCAGCCGCACCGGATGACGGCCGGTACCCCGGCCTCGCGCAGCCGTTGCGCCGCGGGGGCCGCGAGGTCGTACGGGACGCCCGACGCGACGGTGGTGGGCGCGCCGTCCAGCAGCTGCTGACTGCGCCACAGGCCCAGCCCGGTGACCGCGTGGACCGCCTTGAGTGCTTCCGCGCCGCCGGGGGAGGGACCGGTCAGCAGGACGGTGAAGTCCGGGTCCTCCATGGATCCCTCCTCGTCGGGTCGGCGCCGGTGCCCGCCGCCAGTCAAGCTTCCTGGCGGACCGTCGGCCACGGGTTTTCGCGGCAAGACGGGCGTCCACGTGACCACCTACCGCCGCGCCGCCGGCGCCGACTCCCGCGCGTAGGGCCCGCCGAACCCGCGCAGGAAGTCGGCCCGTCCGACTTCCTGCGCACCTCCCGCCGGAAGGCGGACGGGCCGCACCGGTCGTACGAGCGTCCGCCCCGGGTGTTCTGCCCTGCCGATCGGCAGGGCAGAAGGGCGGGAAGAGCGGGACTTTTATGCCGATCGGCACATGTCCGCGAGGGGGTGCGGCGGCCAGGCTTGGGGGCATCGAGACGGCGGCCACCGGGGCTGCCAGGGGGAGGGAAGTCCACCATGTTCCGCATTCGTATCCGCGCCCGCGTCGGCACCCGCATCACCCGCGTCACCCGTGCCGCCCGGGGCGCCGCCGCTGCCGGGCTGGCCCTGGCGGCGCTCACGGGCGTCGCCCCGGCCTCCGCCACCGCCACCAACCCGCCCGCTCACCAGGACGGACGGGCCGCGCGCCCGGCGAGCGTCAGCGGCACGGCCCGGATCTCGTACGCCTTCGCCCCGGCCGACGAGATCTGGTTCACCGTCAACGCCCAGGCGGCCCCGTACACCCACCGCTTCCCGGGCACCCAGGTGGCCGACGGCCTGCCCACCGACGCCCGGGGCACCGTCCGCTTCTCCCACCGCACGGCCGACACCGGGAAGGTCTACAGCGCCGAGGCCGAGGTGGACTGCCTGACCACCGGCGGCCCGGTCGCCACGCTGACCGCCGTCGTCACCACGTCGGACGTCGGCAACGTCGGCCAGCGGATCGGCCTGAGCATCTACCAGGGCAGCGGCCACGACGACGGCCGACTCGGGTTCTCCTGGGGCATAGCCAACATGGACGTGGACGCCGACGGGAAGCCCTACCAGCCGGTGGTGGGCACCTGCATGGCCCCGGCCCCGTTCGCCCCCGTCCTGCGGGGCGGCTTCACCGTCCACCACACCGAACTGGAGGCCCCGAAGACGGCCGGCCGGTAGCCGGGGCCGCCCGGCGGCGAGGTGCTCAGGCGGACCAGACGAGGAGCCCGTGCCGGCAGCGCGCGGCGGTGCAGGCGAAGGAGGTGAGATCCGCGTGGTCGCCGGCGGACCGCGCGGTGGACTTCCTCAGCCAGGCCATGCTGCGTTCCCCGCTACCCGCGGCCCCCCGCACCGCCTCCCGTATGGGCGGTGACCAGGCCGGACTCGTAGGCCGCGATGACCGCCTGGGCGCGGTCCCGGACGTCGAGCTTGCCGAAGATGCTGGTGATGTAGTTCTTCACCGTCGACAGGCTGATGTCCAGGGCCCGGGCGATCTCGGTGTTGTCGAGGCCGGTGGCCATCAGCCGCCACACCTCGACCTCCCGGGGTGTCAGCGCGCCCGTGTCGGTGACCGGCGGCGGGGAGCCGAGCGGGGCCCGGACGTAGGTGGAGATCAGCCGGGTGAGCAGGCGCGGGGCGACCACCGCCTCGCCGGTGTGGACGGTGCGGATCGCCGCGCCCAGCTCCTCCGGCGAGACGTCCTTGGGCAGGAACCCGTGGGCGCCGGCGCGCAGCGCGGCCACCACGTACTCGTCCATGTCGAAGGTGCTGAGGGCGAGGACCCGGCAGGAGGGCAGCGTGCGGGCCAGCTCCCGGGTCGCGCCGACCCCGTCCAGCACGGGCATCCGGATGTCCATCACCACGACGTCGGGGCGCAGCAGGCGGGCGGCGGCGACGGCCTGCTCCCCGTCCTCGGCCTCGCCCACCACCTCGAAGGACGGGTCGGGGGAGAGGATCAGTGACAGGCCGCGCCGCACCAGCGGCTGGTCGTCGGCGATGAGGACCCGGATGCCCGGTGCCGCCGCGCTCACCGGGCCGCCGCCGTTCCGTGCTGGACGGCCGCGTCGGCCGTCTCGTCCGGGGCCAGTGGCAGGTCGGCCAGTACGGCGAAGCCGCCCTCGGGCTGCGGGCCGGTCCGCAGGGTGCCGCCGTGCAGGGCGACGCGCTCGCGCATGCCGATCAGGCCGTACCCGCTCCGGCCGCCGGTCGGCGCCACTGCCCGGGGCGTGGTGTCGCCGTCGCCCGTTCCCCCGTCGTCGCGCACCTCGACGGTGACCCGGTCCGGACCGTAGGTCAGGCGTACGGTCGCGCGGGCGGGCCCGGCGTACTTGCGGGCGTTGGTGAGGCTCTCCTGGACGATCCGGAACACCGTCAGGCCGACGGTGGGCGGCAGCGGGCGCGGGGGCCCGTGGACGCTGAAGTCGGTCGGCAGGCCGGCCACGCGGGACTCGTCCACCAGCCGGCCGAGGTCCTCCGCCCCGGGCTGGGGCGACGGCGGGGCGGTGTCCGGCTCGTCGCCGGCCCGCAGGACGTCCAGAAGCTGGCGCATCTCCCGCAGGGCCAGCCGCCCGGAGGACTCCAGGGTGACCAGGGCGTCCCGGACCACCTCCGGGTGGGCGAGGTTGGCCCGGGCGCCGCCGGCCATCAGCTGCATGGTGGTGATGTGGTGCGCCACGATGTCGTGCAACTCCCTGGCGATGCGGCGGCGTTCGTCGGCCACCGCTTGGTCGGCCAGCAGCTTGCGGTTGGCCGTCACCTCCCGCTGCCAGCGCGACACGGCGAGGCCGGCGCCGGCCACGAGCAGGCAGGAGCATGGGGTGGCGGCGAGCGCCTGCCAGGACGGGACGCGCAGGTGGCTCTGGCTCAGAACGGTCAGCACCGTCGTCGCCGCCGCGGCGGCGGCCGTCGCCGGGCCCGTGCGGGCCCGGGCGACCGAGTACAGGCCGACGATCAGGACGGCGCCGAAGTGGGTGCTCGCCGGTGCGGACAGGTCGAGCGCGGCCTCGATGGCCAGGACCGCGGCGAGCGCCGGCACCGGGTGGCGGCGCCGGACGAGCAGCGGCAGGGCCGACAGCGCGATGAGGAGCAGGCCCGGGGCGCTCACCCTGCGCACCCCGTCCAACTCGCTGAAGAGCAGGTAGTTGAGCAGGTCGAGCGTGCAGGCGCCGACGGCCACCAGCGCATCGGTGTGGGTCCACGGCGCGCTGTCGGCGTCCGGTGGCGGGTCCACCACGCCGCCGGGCCCCGGGCTCCGGCCCGCCCCGTGTGCCGCATCCGCGGCGGGGCGCTGACGCCCGCCCATCCGTTCCCCCTCCGTGCCCGGCCTCCGCCGCGCCTCCGACACCCGATACCCGATACCGCCACCGGTCCCGACGCCGAGGCCGGTCCCTCATCAGCCCTGATCAGGGCCGATGACCGCCATTGTGGCATCGGCCCACCCCGCCCCGGCATGGTCCCCACGGCCGATCACGACAGCGCGGACCAGGACCACGGTCCCGGGTCCTGGCCCGGCCGAGGAGCTGGGGCCCCGGTGCGGATCGTCCGTCGCAAGGACGTCCGCACCCCACCCCGGGTGATGGTCTGGAACCCGGCCGGGAACCCCCGGAGCCGAGACTGACCTTGCGGACGCTCGCGTCCACCGCCGGAGGAAATCGTGATCCGCGCACTGACCGGATACTCCACCAGGAACCCGTGGAGGGTGATCACCCTCTGGGTGGTGCTGGGAATCGCCCTGGCCGGGCTGAGCCCGATGCTGCTCGCCCGCGTCACCCAGTCCCAGACCGGGGACTTCCTGCCCAAGAGCTACGACTCGGCCGCCGCGCTGCGGATCGCCGAGGAGAACTTCGGGATGAGGCCCGACGCCACCACGGTCACCGTGCTGGTCGCCAGGACCGACGGCAAGGCGCTCGGCGCCGCCGACCAGCAGCGGATCGAGGCCGAGGCGGCGAAGCTCGCCCAGCGCCGGGTCGTCATGCCCAGGAAGGACGACCAGCCGGCCTTCCTCGTCCCCGACCACTCCCAGACCCCCCGGGTCGCCCCGGCCATGGTGGCACCCGACCGGAGCTTCGAACTGCTCGCCGTCGAACTGACCGGCAACGCCGCAGACGAGGGCGTCCAGGGCGTCTACCGGACCTTCCGGGACGCCACCCGGGCCCAGCTCGCCGAGGCCGGGATGCGCACCGGGTTCACCGGGGGACTGGCCGACGCCGCGGACACCGCCGACTCCCACCGCACCGCCGCGACGATCGGCAGCGCGCTCCTCATGGGGCTGATCGTCCTGCTCAACGTGCTGGTGTTCCGCAGCGTGGCGGCGGCCCTGCTGCCGCTGCTCGCCGTCGCCATGATCGGCGGCGTGGCCGGCGGAGCCGTGGCCGGCGTCGCGACGCTGACCGGCCTCAAGCTCGACGCCTCCACCCCGGGGCTGGTCTCCGTGGTCCTGCTCGGCATCGGCATCGACTACCTGCTGTTCCTGCTCTTCCGCTTCCGCGAGCACCTGCGGGCCCGGCCCGAGCAGCCCGCCCGCGAGGCCGCCGCCCAGGTGACCGCCCGGGTGGGCACCGCGATCACCTCGGCCGCGCTGACCATCGTGGCCGCCTTCGCCACCCTCGGCGTGGCCAGCTTCGGCCAGTTCCGCTCGCTCGGCCCGGCCATCGCCGTCGCCGTCCTGGTCATGCTGCTGGGCAGCCTCACCCTGATGCCCGCCCTGCTCGCCGCCTGCGGACGCGGCATGTTCTGGCCCTCGCGCAGCCTGCGCCGGCAGCCGGGCGAGGGCTTCGCCGCCCGCTTCGGCGCGCTCGTCGCCCGGCGGCCGCTGCCGATGCTGCTCGCCGCCGTCGCCCTGCTCGGCGCGCTGGCCGCCGGGATGACCGGGATCCGGATGGACTACGGCCTGGGCGGCGCCGGCGAGGAGACCCCGGCCGCCGCCACCGCCGCCGAGATCTCCCGCACCCTGCCGGCCGGCGTCTCCGACCCGACGAGCGTCTACGTCGTCACCACGGACGGCACCACCCTCGACCCCGGCCGGCTCGACGGCCTCTCCCGCGCCCTCACCCAGGTCGACGGCGTCGGCAAGGTGGGCGGGACCGTCCTCAACGGGGACCGGCGCGCCGCCCGGATCGACCTCTACCTGACCGCCGACCCGCGGAGCGGGCGCGCCCGCGACCTGGCCGCCGGCCCGGTCCGCGCCACGGTCGCCGCCCACACACCCCCCGGGACCAGCGCCCACGTGGGCGGCACGGCGGCGATCTTCGCCGACATCTCCACCGCCGTCGACCACGACCTGGCGGTCGTCTTCCCGGTCGCGGCCGCCCTGATCGCCCTGATCCTGCTGCTGCTCCTGCGCAGCCTGCTCGCCCCGGTGGTCCTGATGCTCTCCGTCGGGCTCGGCTTCGCCGCCACCCTCGGCGCCGCGACCCTGCTGTTCCAGCACGGGCTGGGCGAACCGGGCGTCAGCTTCACCCTCCCGCTGGTGCTGTTCCTGTTCGTCGTGGCGCTGGGCACCGACTACAACATCCTCATCACCGACCGGATCCGCGAGGAGATGCACCGCCCCGGCCCGCCCCGCACCGCCGTCGCCCGCGCCGTGCGGCACACCACGCCCACCATCGCCACGGCCGGCCTGGTCCTGGCCGGCTCCTTCGCCACCCTCGCCGCGACCCCGGGCAGCGAGCAGGTCGCCTTCGCGTTGACGCTCGGCATCCTGCTCTCCGCCGCCGTCCTGTCCCTGGTCCTGGTGCCGGCCCTCGCCGCTCTGCTCGGCCGCGCCCTCTGGTGGCCCGTCCGCCCGGCCCGCCACCACCACCGGGCCGAGCCGGCCCCGGAGCCGGACCGCGTCCCGGTGCCCTGACCGGCGAGTGGGGCGCTGACCGATGAGCCGGGGGCGGGACCGCCCCCGGCTCGCGCCCGCTCGACCGACCGCCCGCCACACCAGCCAGCGGCCGCCGCGCATCAGCTCCCGACCGGCCAGCTCGTCCGCCTCGCGCCACGCCTGGACGCGGCGCGGGGTGATGCGGAACCAGCGGTAGGGGGTGGCGAGTTCGCGCGGGTCGAAGCCGGTGCGCGCGGCGAACCGGTCGCCCCCCGGGCCGGGCAGCGCGTCGATCGCGAGGACCTCCACCTCGCCGTCGACCACGGTGACGTCGCGGGTGTGGCCCAGGGTCAGCCGGGCGGTACGGCCCGCGGCCAGGTTGCGGCCGGTCGGACTGTTCGCGGGGGTGGCCACCAGCAGGGCCTCGCCGTCCCAGTCGAAAGACAGCGGCACCAGGTACGGGACGCCGTCCGGCGAGGCGCTGGCGAGCCACAGGTCCACGTCCCCGGCGAGCCGGCCTCACACTCTCTCCTGCCCGCCTCCGTGCTCACCGCGGAAAGCACCACGGACGGCGAACCCGGACGGCGAACCCGAGGCGGCCGAACCCGGCTGCGCGCAAGGCCGGACGACGCTAGCCTCGCCCGGATGACCACCACACTGAACGATGCCGTCCGCGCACTGCTCGACGCGCCGATTCCCGCCGTCCTCGCGACCCTCAACCCGGACGGAAGCCCGCAGACCTCGGTGGTCTGGGTCGGCCGCGACGGGGACGACGTGCTCGTCTCGACCGCCGCCGGGCGCCGCAAGGAACGCAACCTGCGCCGCGACCCCCGCGCCAGCCTCACCGTCTACGACCCCGCCAACCCGCTGCGCTACGTCGAGATACGCGGCCTCGCCACCGTCGCCGAGGACACCGGCCGCGCCGTCGCGGTCGCCCTCGCCGAACAGTACGAGGGCCCGGGCGCCGGCCAGGAGTACCTCGACCTGCCGGAGGAGGTCCTCCGCGTCGTCGTCCGGATCACCCCCACGAAGGCGGTCGGCACCGCAGCGGCCTGACCGGCCGCCTGACCGGCCGTCACCGGGCCGCCCGCGCGCCGCGCGCCGCGCCCCGTCCACCCCCGCCGCGCGGGCACCGGGCTCCCGCCGTTCGCGGGGGCGGCGCGGGATCAGGCGACGAGGGCGGTGCGGGTGGTGCGGTAGCGGCCGGGGGTGGTGCCGAACTGGCGGGTGAAGGCGTGCGAGAGCGCGTAGGGGCTGGCGTAGCCGACCTTGCGGGCGACGGCCTCCAGCGGGTCGGCGGTGTCGCGCAGCAGGCCTGCGGCCCGGGTCATCCGCCACCAGGTGAGGTAGGCCATCGGCGGGCGGCCGGTGAGCGTGGTGAAGCGGCGGGTGAGGGTGGCGCGCGAGACGCCGGCGCGGGCGGCCAGGGCTTGGGCCGTCCACGGGTGGGCCGGGTCCTCGTGGACGGCGGCGAGCGCGGCCGCCACCACCGGGTCCGTCAGTGCCGCGCCCCAGCCGTCGGCGCCGCGCCGGGTGGTCCAGGCCCGCACCAGGTAGACCAGCAGCAGGTCGATCAGGCCGGGTACGGCGAGCTCGCCGCCGGGCCGGGCGGTGGTCAGCTCGGTGCTCAACAGCTCGACGGCGGACCGTAGTTCGGGGTGTTCGCCGGTGCGGGTGGGCAGGTGGACGACCTCGGGCAGCTCGCGCATCAGGGGGTGCCCGAGCCCGTGGTCGAGGCGGTACTTGCCGCACAGCAGGTCGGCCGCACCGGGGACGTCCGGGACGTTCGCGGCGGGTGCGGCCTCCGGCGCGGGCGCGCCGCCCGGGCGCCGGTGCGGGCCGAGCAGGGAGTCCAGCTCCGGCAGGCGCGCCGCCCCGGCGGCCGTCAACTCCTCGTCGGACAGGGCGTGTCCGCTGCCGTGCGGCAGCAGCACCGCGTCGCCGGGCCCCAGCCGCAGCGGCTCGCCGCCGTCGGCGAGCAGCCAGCAGTCGCCGGCCAGCACCACGTGGAAGCCCGCGCCCGCGTAGGAGGGGACCCGGACACCCCAACGCCCCGCCACCCGCAGCCGGTTGGAGGCGGGCCGGCCCGCCCGTACGGCGGCGATCGCGTCACTGACCACGTCCACCCGGCCATCGTAGCCGTGGCGCCGTCCCCGGAACGCGACCGCCGGGCACCGAGGATGAGCCGTTCGCGTATCGGAGCGAGCCATCAGCGCATTGAGCGGCTCACCCGGGCTTCCTAGGCTCGACGAGCAGACAGCGAACCGACGGATCAACAGATGGAGGGCCGAACCGTGGAGCGGATCGTACTGGGGGACGTGGAGATCATCCGGGTGCTGGAGTTCCAGGGGCCGTTCGCGCCGGCGGCGGCGATCGTGCCCGACCTCGGCGAGCCGGCCTGGGTCGCCGCCGCAGACAGCGACGCCGCCCTGGCACCCGAGCACTACGACCCGGCCTCCGGCGCCTACCTTGGCGCGCTGCAGACCTGGGTGGTGCGCAGCGGCGGCCGGACGGTGCTGGTGGACACGGGGGTGGGCAACGGGCGCGAGCGCCCGGCGACGCCGATGTTCCACCGGCGCGAGGGGCGCTTCCCGGAGCTGCTGGCGGCGGCGGGGGTGCGGCCGGAGGAGGTGGACGTGGTGGTGAACACCCACCTGCACGCCGACCACGTGGGGTGGAACACGACCGAGCAGGACGGAAGTTGGGCCCCGACGTTCCCGAACGCGCAGTACTTTCTGCCGGCGGCCGACCGGGAATTCTTCGACCCGGCCGCCGGGCACCCGGCCCGCAGCGGCGGCGCGGCGGACCCGGCGCGGTGGGCGGAGTGGGACCTGGTGTTCGAGGACAGCGTGGCGCCGGTGCTGGCGGCCGGGCAGGCCGTGGAGTGGTCGGGGTCGCTGCGCATCGACTCGGCGCTGGTGCTGGAGGAGGCGCCGGGGCACACGCCCGGCTCGTCCGTGCTGCGCGTCGAGTCCGGCGGCGAACGGGCGGTGTTCGTGGGGGACTTGATGCACTCACCGGTCCAGCTGGCACACCCCTCGTGCAGCAGCTGCTTCTGCCTCGACCCGGCGCAGGCGGCGGCCAGCCGGCTGCGGATCCTGGAGCGGGCCGCAGCGGAGCGGGAGTTGGTCATCCCGGCGCACTTCGCGGGGGCGGGAGCGGTGAGGGTCAGCCGGGCGGGCGCGGGTTTCGCGGCCGACTGGGTGCGCTGACGGGCCGGGCGGCCGCGGGCCCCCGCGCGCCCGCCCCGACCCCGGCTGCGGCGCCCCGCGCGCGCCCCCCGGCACCTTCCGCCCGGCACCTCTTCCCGCTCATCCGCACGTCCCTTTGCTCGCCTGCGCAAGTTCTTGCTCAGGCGAGCAAATTGCTCTACAGTCTTGCTCAGGCAAGCAAGAATCAGCTTGCACGGGCAAGGAGGCGTGGGGATGGGGCGGACGTTCACCGAATCGGGGCGCCGGGCGCAGATCGTGCAGGCCGCCATCGACGTGGTCGCCGAACTGGGCTACGCGAAGGCGTCGTTCAGCCGGATCGCGAAGCAGGCCGGGCTGAGCAGCACCGGGATGATCTCGTACCACTTCGCGGGTAAGGACGACCTGATGCACGAGGTCGTCGCCGAGGTGACCCGGGTGTCCACGGGGTTCATGGCGCCCAGGATCGGCGCGGCCGAGGGGGCGCGTGCCCGGCTGCGGGCGTACATCGAGTCCAGCGTCGAGCTGCTCGCGCTCTGGCCCCGGCACCTGAAGGCGCTGATCGAGGTGCTGCCCAACCTCGGCGGGGACGATCCCACCGCGGCGGACTACCGGGCCTCCCAGCAGCTGACGATGGAGGGCCAGGAGCAGGTGATCCGCGCGGCCCAGGAGGCGGGCGAGTTCCGGGAGTTCGACCCCCGGCTGATGCTCGTCGCGCTGCGCGGGTCGATCGACGCCGTGGTGCTGCGCTGGGTGGGGGATCCGGACTTCGACGTCGCCGAGGCCGGCCGCGAGCTGGCGGACATCTTCGACCGGGCCACCCGCGCCGAACCGTAGCGGAACAGCCGGAACGGCCGGACAGCCGGAGAAGCCGGAACAGCGGGAACAGCGGGAACAGCGGGCTCGACAGGTCGCAGCAGGACAGGGGAGAGACAGCCATGGGAAGGTCGAGTGTGATGGGGGAGATCGTGAACAAGCAGGCCGACCAGGGGACCGACCAGCAGGGAACCGACCAGCAGGGAACCGACGGGCAGGGCGCCGCGCCGGGCGCGGACCGGCGGGGCCGTGCCGCCAAGCGGGCGCTGGCCAAGTCGCTGGTCTTCGAACTGGCGCTGCCGCTCGGCGGGTTCTACGTGCTGCACGGCGTGGGGTTCAGCCAGTGGGCGGCGCTGCTGATCAGCGGCCTGCTGCTGGTGCCGTGGCTGGTGCTCGGGATGGTGCGCAGCCGCCGGGTCGAGGTGATGCCGGTCTTCACGCTGCTGATGATCGTGGTCGGCACGCTGATGTCGATGGTCAGCGGCAGCCCCCGGGTGCTGCTGGTGCGCGACAGCTGGGTGTTCGGGGTGCTCGGGCTCTGGGTGCTGGGCACCCTGGCGACGCGGCGGCCGTTCATGCTGACCGCGGCGCGTTCGATCGTCGCCGCCAAGCTCGGTGAGGCGGGCGCCGAGGAGTGGGCGGGGAACTGGGACCACGACGCGGTCTTCCGCCGTCATCTGCGCACGCTCACCGCGGTCTGGGGCCTGGGGTTCGCCGTGGACGCCGGGATCCGGGTGACGCTGGCCTGCACCCTGCCGGTGGACCTGGTGCCGCTGGTGAACTCGCTGCAGTGGGTGGCGGTGCTGGGCGGGCTGTTCGGCTTCCACTTCTGGTACGTCAACCGCCACGGCCTGAAGGTCTGACGGCAGGAGGTCCGACGGCAAGCCGTCGGCGGGGGCTGGGGCGAGGGCCGGGGCGGCGCGCGGATCGATCCCTTCGGGGTCCGCGCGTCGCCGTCCGCCGTCCGCCCGCCGTCCGCCGTCCGCCCGAGCCTGTCCGGCCGGGCGGTGAACGGTCTCGGACCGCCGGCGGCGCGGGTTTCGTCAGCCGTTGTTCCAGCTGGCGCCCGAACCCGTGAACGAGCCGGAGACGCCGTTGTCGTCGGCCCAGATCCAGAAGGCGGCGTGCGAGATCCCGTCGGGGGAGACGGCGGATTCGACAGCGCCGACGCCGGCGCCGTTCTGGTTCGCGATGAACCCGCCCTTGCCGAAGTCCGCGCTCAGGCCCTCATGGGCCGAGGCCAGACCGGCGCAGCCGATGACGAGCGGTGTGGTGAGAGCGGCGACGGCCAGAACACGCTTGAAAGCACGCATGGGAAATCTCCTCCACGGAGTTCACGTTGAAAGGGGCGGCGCCGATCGGCCCGCCACGACTTCAGACAGCCATGCGCGCGACCCCCCCCCGCAAGCGCTGCCGCCGTCCGACCGGACCTTACAGCTCGTCAGAAACACCGAGCCGACCTGCGGGAATGCGGATCCGACGGGCGCCTCCCGCGGATCAGTCGGGCGGAGCAGACGCGTGGGCCCTTCCACGTACCCGGGAAAACGACGGGACTGGACGCCGGGACCGCGGCGCCGGGACTGCGGCGCCGGCACCGGCGGTCGCGGGCGGGTCAGGGTTCCTCGGAGTCGAGATCGGGGCCGGCCCGGAGGCATCGACGTCGCCCGCGGCCCTAACGTCGGCCGGCGCCGACGCGGCGGGAGTTCGCCCTGCTCGGCCCGGCCGGTGCGAGGTGCGGCCGGATCGTGAGGGGTGGCCGCGGCCGAGGCAGCCGGCGCGGTGGTCGTCGGCACCGTCCTCGCCGCCGTGGCGACCGTCCTGGCCGCGGTGACCCAGCACGCTTCGCCGGGCAGGCTCGCGGCCCGCGCGTCGACGGTGCTCCCGTGGGCGCGGATCGGCGGGACCGCCGCGCTGTGCGCCCTCGTCACCGTGGTCACCGCGGCGGCGGCCGGGCGCGTGACCCGCCGGCGGGCGGTCGAAGCCGCGGGCGCCCGTGCATAGGACACGGCCGCGACCGCCCGCTCGGAGCAGGCGCCTACTGCACGACCTGGACCTTGTCGGCCTGCATCCCCTTCTGGCCCTGGACGGCCTCGAAGGTGACCTTCTGACCCTCCACCAGGGACTTGAAGCCGCCCCCCTCGATCGCACGGAAGTGAACGAACAGGTCGGGCCCGGACTCCGGGGTGATGAACCCGTACCCCTTCTCGTCGTTGAACCACTTGACCGTGCCGTTCTGACGCTCCGCCATGTCTTCCCCTAGCCGATACGAACCATTGCCGACCGCGATCCTTTCACGTTCGGTGAGGGAACGGGTGCCAAAAGTCATGCGCGTCCTGGCGCCGATCACGCGCCGCCGGGGCCGCGGGCGGACCGGCGCGGCACATCGGCGCGGCGCCGACTCACGGGTGCCCACGGCGATCGGCCCGCGGTCGTGCGCCCGTCGGGAAAACATGAAAGTAGCCCCGACGGGTCACACGGCAGACGGATGCCGGACGTGCCGCTGGGCATCAGATCCGTTGGCTCGCTGGACCGATCTGTCGTACGAGTACCGGTTCGCGGTTCGCGGTTCGCTTCGGGTGAGCGTGAGTTCTGCCGACGAGGCCGGCGGGGCCGCCAGGCCGGCCTGAACGTCAGTGCGGCGGTCAGTCGACGCCTTCGATGATGCGGAAGTCGCGCTCGACGGCGTCGGAAAGAGTGACCAGCGCCTCCTGGTACGCCGCGCTCTCGCGTGCCGCGACCGCCTGTTCAAAGGTGTCGAACTCGACCAGGATGGTGCGCTCGGCGATTCCGGCGTCGTGGGCGAGGACCCGGCCGCCACGGGCGAGCACCCGCCCGCCTCCGGCCTGGACGGCCGGACCGGCCAGCTTGTTGTAGGCGGCCAGCTTCTCGGGGTCGGAAATGGTGCGGTAGACGCTGACCCAGTAGCCCTTGGCCATGGAAACCTCCTGTGTTCGGACAAGCGTGCCAGGCTTCGAGTCGACACTCGGATTGATCGGCCCCGGCGACGGATCACCGGGCATTTCCGAGGGCGGTTCGCAAGGGACTGGCTGATTGTGGTGGGCCGTTGAGACAAGACGATGTATCGGTTGGCGATGGAGCCCTGCCTGCAACCTCGTTTGGAAAGGGCTCACTGCGCCGGGAACGGGGCGCCCCAGGGCTCTTCCTCCAGGAGGAGCCCGTTGGCCAGGTAGCTGATGGTTCGGTACCAGCCGGCCAGCACGAGGAACTCCAGGAGTTGGGCGTCTTCGTAGTGGACGGCCAGGGAATCCCAGGCGGGTTGTGAGAGCTGTGCGGTGTCGTGCAGTTCGTCGACGGCGTTGAGCAGTGCCGCATGACGAGGCAGCCACGCTGTGTTGGCTGCGACGTCGATGGCGGTGGTGGCCCGGAGCTGTTCCTGGCTCAGTCCGGCCTGCTGGGCGAGGGTCGCGGCGTGTGCCCCCCATTCGTAGGCGCAGCCGGTGCGTGCGGTTACTCGGGCGATGATGATCTCGCGGTCGATGGCGGGAAGAAGTCCGTGGCCCAGCAGGCCGGACCCCAGGGCGAACATGCGTGAGGCCAGTTCCGGGTTTCGGTGCAGTACCCGGAACAGTGTGAGTGGCTCGTGTGTCACGCCGGGAGGCATCCATCGGCGCAGTGCCTGGTCGACGGGCGCGGGATAGGGCGGGGTGAGCGGTTCGATGCGCGGCACGAGCACCTCCTGCTTCGGTTTTCGAATCACTATGGTGCTTCGAAACCCGAAGCGCAAGGAGGAGATACGGAAGCCGGAACGCCTCGGCCGGGTTCACCGGTACGAGGGTCCGATTCAGGGCGCCCGGTCATGGCTGCACTCGATCTGCTCGGGCGGCGCCGGACGCTGCGCATCCGGTGGGAATCGAGCCAAGCCCCGGCAGGCTTCCAGGAGTTGCAGCGCCGTTGTGAACGCATGTCATCGAGCGTGCTCGGCACCCGGCCGGGCGAGCCGACCGGCGCCCGCGTGCCCACTCTGCACGGCGACGCCTGTCACCTCACCCGGCGTGGCGAGGACCTGGGTGCCGGGCGGAGGTTCCGGGTGCGCCGTCAACCCGGGCCGGGCGGGCGTCAGCCGGCAGGACCCCTCTCGAGCGTCCCGTCGCCCACGGCGTCGGGACGCGAGATGCCGTCGGCGGGCCGCTCGCTGTTGCGGTGCGCCGGTTGCGGGTCGAGCATCGCCGCCCAGCGCTCCGACCACTGGGCGAGGGGGCCGAGTGCGAGGCAGGCATCCCGCCCCAGTGGAGTGAGCTCGTACCGGCTGTCGGGTAGTTGGTGAACCACGTGGGCATCCAGCAGTTCGGTCAGGCGCTGCCGCATCACGCTGGAGGACATGTCGTCGCACTGCTTCTGCAGGGGGCGGAACCCGAGGGGGCCCCCGCGCAGCTCCCAAAGGATGCGCAGGCTCCACCGCCGTCCGAACAGGTCGAGTGCGGCCATGAGGGGGCGACCGGTGGTCGAACCACGAACTGGCTTGCCGGGTTTGGGGGTTGGCATGGCGTGGAGTCCAGCCTCCAAGATTGATGCTTCGGATTCCGAAACGCTACCATCGGAGATTGCTTCGGAAAACGAAACGAAGGGGACGTCGTGGCTCCGCCTGGACTGCTCGGGAACCACAGAAGCTCCTGGTCCGCGGGATCCGCCCAGGACAAGACGCAGTGACCCGTCGGGGAATGGTCGGGGCGCAGCACCACGCCCGACGGTCGGTCGGCCAGGGTCCGCGCGGCCAGGCCGTCCTCGTCCCGGAACACCCGCATCACCGCGAAGGAGAGGGCGCCGGGGGTGCGGTCAGCCGCCGCCCATTCCGCCCTGGGCGGCAATCATGGTCAGGCCCAGCCCGCCGACCGCCCCGGCCAGGTGCGGGGCCTCGTCGGCGAGCCGCTCGGTGAGCGCGGCGATCCGCCCGGCGTGGGCCCGGCGGTCGTGCCGGGACAGCACCAGCCGCAGGTGCCCGTGGGCGGCCAGCGCCGCGAGGACCGCGTCGGTGAACGGCGCCCCGGCGACCGGGGCGCCGCCGCGGACCAGCTCGGCCACCCGCACCTGGAGGTCCAGGGCTTCGCGCGGGTCGTCCATCGCCACCGTCCGCTGCGGCACGACCGGGCCGTAGGGGTCGCGGTCCGCCATGGTCACCACGCCGAGCACCGCGAGCCGCTCCTCGACGGCCTCCAGGGTGTCCTCACGGCCCCGCCGGATCCACGACTTCCAGCTGCGCGGCTGCTCGCCCACCTCGGCGAGCAGCGCGTCCAGGACGGGGTCCCCGGTGGCGGCGCCGGAGACGACCCGCACCCGGCCCGCCCCGTCCTCGGCGACGGCGCCCCGGTGGGCGAGCTCGGCCAGGGCGGCCGCGCGCAGCAGGAACCCGGCGCGGGTGCGGTCCTGCAGGGACTGGGCCCGGGTGTCGAAGGCCAGCAGGTAGGCGTCCAGATGCAGTCCTCGGCTCATGGCACCGACGATACGGCGCGCCGGCCCGCCCGCCATCGGCCCCGAGGACGGACCCGCCCTCCGCCCGAAGGAGCATCCGGCCGGCCGCCGCACCGGGGACGCGTGCGGGCCCCGCGCCCAAGAGTGCAGGTGGGGCGGGGTGCTCCCGGCCGCCGTCCGCTAGGATCCTGCGGATCTTGGTCGAGCGTGTGTCGGGCGAGTGTGTCGGGCAAGTGCGTCGGGCGAGTGTGTCGGGCGGGTGTGTCGAGATGGGTGCGGGGGAGACGCTTTCGTGAGCGGTGGCGGTCTGCGACTGGTGGGACTGGTCGCGTCGGTACGGATCCAGGCGTGCCTGCTGCTCCCCGTGAGCCTGGTGAGCTGCGTGCCGGCCTACACCGGGGGAGCCCACCGGCTGGACCCCGTGACGGGCGCGGCAGTTGCCCTGATCCTCTTCGCGACGGCGTTCTGGGGCCTCCTGGAGGCCCGTCGGCCCTGGTACCGGGAGCGGCTGGAACGGCTGAGCCCGCCGCCGCCGGACGCGCAGACGGTCGCGCGGGACAAGACCTTCGACCTGTTCTCCCGAGGCCTCGCCACGCCCCTGCTCCTGGTGCTGCTGATCGGACTCGCGCTCAGCTACACGACGGGGATCCCGGCCGGCATGCTCCTGGCGGGCATGGCGGGCGCGATGCTCTGGCAGTCCCGGTGGCTGGCGGCCGAGGAGAAGCGGCTGGGCGGCCGGGTCCTGTGCCTGCACACCCCGGTCCGCGTCGCGGCCGACGACCCCAACGGCCCCGCGTACCGCCGGTCCCGCTTCTGGATCGTCCACGAGACCCCCTGACCCCCGCCCGCCCTGGCCCCCGCCGGCCCCGGGCCGCGCTCGGCCGCGCTCGGCAGAGGCCGGCGTCCGCGTCACCCCAGCAGGCGCAGGCGGGTGGCGGCGACGCCGAGGCGCACGCTCTGGCCCCAGGCGAGCTGCAGGGCGTCCGCCTCGATGCCGTCGCCGAAGGCGACCAGGTGCTCGGACTCGACAGTGAGCACCAGCTGCCGCCCGGCCTCCAGCAGGCCGTGCACGTGGCTGGTGCCGGTGGTGGGGGAGGGCCACGCCTCCCGGACGAACCAGGCCAGGGCCGGCGCGCCCGGGGCGGGCAGGGCGGGCAGTGCGACGGGGCCGCCACGCTCCAGCCAGGCCGAGCGGCACCAGCCGGTGGCGCCCGTGCCGGTGCCGACCAGGACACCCGAGGAGGCCTGGGCCTCCGCCGCCCCGGCGCCGTCGAGTGCCCCGGTGCCGTCGGGTGCCCCAGTGCCGTCGGGTGCGCCGTCCGTGCCCAGGCGGTAGCGCGCCGTCTGGTGGCCCGGCTGCCCGACGTACACCTCGTTCAGCGCGAGCAGCCGCTGGCCGTCGTCCGCGACGGCCTCGACCATCGTCCGCTCCTCCAGCGCCCCCTCGCCGCGCGCCACCGCCCGCAGCAGCGCGCCGAGGCCGTCCACGCGGTGACGCACCAGCACACCGGGGTTGCGGCCCGGGTCGGCGTCCACACCGATCACCGGCTGGCCGTCCAGGTACTTGGCGACGTTGGCCACCAGGCCGTCCTGGCCGACCACGGCCACCACGTCCCCGGGCTCGAAGAGGAAACGCGGCAGGTCCGCCCGCTCGACCCGGCTGCGCCGCCAGTCCAGCGGCACGGCCGCCGCCGCCTCGGCGAGCGCCGCCGCCGCCCGGCGGTGGCGCTCCTCGACCTCCCGCGCCGAGCGGCCCCGGGAGGCCAGGAAGAACGCGGCCTGCCCGGGCGTGCCGTGACGGGCCACCAGCTCCTCGTACTCGGTGCGCCGGTGCACCAGCACCACCCGCGGGGCGAGGCTCACCGCCGCTCCCCGCCGGCGCCGAGGCGGGCCAGCAGCCCGGTGAGCACGTCCGGGGTGAGCGTCACGCTGTCGATCCGCGGCAGGTGCTCCGCCAGCCGCATCAGCGCCAGCGCCCGCAGCACCGCCGGGTCGGCCTGCTGGTGGGCCGCCAGCCAGGCGGCCTCCGCCGACGCCCGGGCCTCGCCCAGCTCGCGGGCGGCCTGGGCCTCGGCGGACGCCAGCCGGGTGCGGCGCTGCGCCTCGGCGTCGGTGCGGACCCGGTCGGCGACGGCCTCCTCCTCCGCCTGGAGCCGGCTGTTGGCACCCTGCTGGGCGAGCAACTGCTCCTCGCGCCGGGCGAGTTCGATGCGGTTGGCGAGCTCGTTCTCGGCGATGCCGCGCTCGTGCTCGACGGCCACCGCGCGGCGCTCGAAGGTCGCCCGGTCGGCCTCCTGCTGCACCAGCTCGCGGGCGGGGGTGCGCAGCGCCCGTTCGACCTCGGGCTCGGGGCGCAGCGCCACCACCCGGACGGCGATCACGGCGAGTCCGGTCTCGGTGATCCGGGGCTCGCCGGCCAGACCCTGGGTCATCCGCTCGCGCACCGCGTCCACCCCGTCCGCGAGGGCGGCGGCGAGCGGGGTGCGGGCGAGCAGGCCGAGGGCGTGCTGCTGGGCGGTCTCGGTGAGCAGCGTGGCGAGCTGGTCGAGCGGCGCCGCGCGCCAGGCGCCGGTGTCCGGGTCGATCCCGAAGTCGACGCGGGTGGCGGCGGTGGCCGGGTCGGTGATCCGGTAGGTGAGCGTCGCCTGGACGCTGACGTCCTGGAAGTCGGAGGTGCGGGCGTGGAAGAGCATGGCGAGTTCCCGGTCGTCCACCGGCACTTCGGAGATCGCCGCGGTCAGCGGCCGGAACCAGAACGCCAGCCCGGCCCCGTCGTGGGCGACCCGGCCGCGCCGCAGGTGGCGGATGTGCGCGGTGGGAACGGCGCGCAGGTGGCGCAGCCCGAACCGTCTGGTGATGTCGGCCATCGGAGGAACCCCTTTTCGTCATGACGACGATATTGGGCACCCCCGGTTTTCGTCAAGGTGACGACAAGACCAGCTGCAGCAGCTCGCGCAAGGCCTCGCGCTGCCGCGCGGTGAGCCGGTCCAGCGGTTGCGCCGCGAAGGGCATCCGGGCGCGCAGGTCGGCGGCGACGGTGCGGCCGGCCGCGGTGGCGGCGACGAGTTTGACGCGGCGGTCGGTCTCGTCGAGGCTGCGCTCGACCAGGCCGCGCGACTCCAGCCGGTCGACGATCACGGTCACGTTGGACGGCTCCGCGTGCAGCCGCTCGGCGATGCGGCGCGTCGGGACCGGGCTCTCGGCCGCGAGCAGCGCCTTGGCCTGCAGTGGGGTCAGGTCGTGGGCCGCGGCGGCGGCCTCGGACTCCTGGGTGTAGCGACGGTTGACGGCCGCGAAGAGGCCGACGACCTCCCTGGTGAGCTCATCCGATGAGTCGGGCATGGGGTCCAGCGTAGCCAGGTGCTTGACAGGGTTGAATGTCACCTCACATAGTTATGATTCATATTGGTTATGAACCATAAGCATATGAGAGGCCTCACGATGAGCACCAAGACCGTCCTGATCACCGGCACCTCCTCCGGCATCGGCCTGGCCACCGCCGTCACCGCCGCCCGCGCCGGCTGGCACGTCATCGCCACGATGCGCGACACCGCCAAGGCCGGCGCACTGCTCGCCGCAGCCGAGGAAGCCGCCGTCACCGTCGACGTCCGGGCCCTGGACGTGACCGACCCCGCCTCCGTTGCGGCCTGCCTGGCCGGCCTCGACCGGCTGGACGCGCTGGTCAACAACGCCGGCGCGGGCCACGTCGGCACCCTCGAACAGGAGAGCGTCGAGGACGTGCGCGCCGTCATGGAGGTCAACTTCTTCGGCGTCCTGCACGTCACGAAGGCCGCCCTGCCCCTGCTGCGGGCGAGCCGCGGCCGCGTGCTGACCGTGACCAGCGTCGGCGGCGTCATCGGCCAGCCCTTCAACGAGGCCTACTGCGCCGCCAAGTTCGCCGTCGAAGGCTTCATGGAGTCCCTCGCGCCGGTCGCGGCCACCACCGGCGTGACCGTCGGCGTGATCGAACCGGGAGCGGTGGCCAGCGAGTTCGTCGCCAACGTCGGCCTCACCGCCGACGCCCCGCAACAGGCCGGACCGTACGCCCCGGCCCTGTCCGCCTACCTGGACCGCACCCGCGACGCCTTCGCCAACGCCCAGACCTCCCAGGACGTGGCCGCGCGCATCGTCGACCAGCTCACGGCCGAACGGCCCGCCTTCCGGCTGCTCACCTCCGACGCCGCGCGCGCCTTCGCCGGGACCAAGCTGGGGGACCTCGACGGATCGGCCGTCCAGGCCCTCACCGCCACCTGGGTCGCCCGGTAACGCGCACCCGACGCGCTGCGCGAGGTGCCCGGCCGGGAGGCCGTCGGTCCACTAGGCTCACCGCCAGCCGCCTGACCAGCGGGAACGGCGAAACCGTCGGCGCTGTCCGTGGCGGCAGTCCCAGGAAACCGCGTCGAGAGGCAGTGCGTTGAAGGCAACCGAGATCGTCCCTGGTTCCCCGTGCTGGGCACAGTTGAGCGCCCGCGACCTCCCCGCAGCCGAGCAGTTCTACGGCGAACTGTTCGGCTGGACCGCCCAGGCCGACCCGGACCCGCAGTACGGCGGCTACACGACCTTCTCCCACGACGGCGCGCCCGCCGCGGCCGTGGCCCCGCTGATGAACCCCCAGCAGCCGGTGATGTGGCTGCTGTCCTTCGCCGCCGACAACGTCGACGACACCTGCGAGTCCGCCAAGAAGGCGGGCGCCCAGGTGTGGATGGGCCCGATGGAGGTCGGCGACCTCGGCCGCTGGGCCCTGCTCAGCGACCCGACCGGCGCGCCGTTCGCCGTCTGGCAGACCCGGAGGTTCGCCGGCTTCGGCGTGGTGGACGAGCCGAACGCCTTCGGCTGGGCCGACCTGTCGACCCGGGACAAGGACACCGCGCTCACCTTCTACAAGGACCTCTTCGGCTGGCAGGTCTGGCCGCACGACACCTACCCGATGGTCGGCCTGGCCGACCGGATGTTCGGCGGCGTCATGGCCATGGACGCCTCCATCCCGCCCGAGGTCCCGTCCCACTGGAACCCGTTCTTCGCGGTCGCCGACGTCGACGCGTCCGCGGCGACCGCGACCCGCCTCGGCGCCGAGGTCCTGCACGGGCCCGTCGACGTGGAGATGGACAACGGCCCGCGGCTCGCGGTGATCCGCGACCCGCAGGGCGCCACCTTCGGCGTCTTCGCCCCCCGCGCCGACAGCTGACCCCGCGCCGGCCGGCCCGCTTCCGGCCGGTTCCCGCCCCGGGCCCGACCCTGGCATGTTCGCGCCCGGAAAATAGCAGGTCACAGGCCTGTTCAGAGATACCGGCCGGGTCTAGCATTCCCGTCACAGCAGCCCCACCACCCCCTCGCCGGGCTGCTGAGCACACCGGCCACGCCCCCACGTCGGCCGGTACCTCCCACGGCCGGGACCTCGGGACGCCCCCGCCCCCCGAAGTCCCGGCCGCCCCCGACGGACGGCCGGCAGCCGCGCGAACCCGGCCCCGAACCCGATGTCAGAGCCCCCTCATAGGGTGGAAACAACGTCGGAGGGGCGCCGGAAAAGGCGTCGGAAGAGGCGTTGGAATCGGGGAGAGCCATGTCCGCGAACAGGATCAAGCACAAGGTCAACCACGTCTCGCTCGTGGTCGACAAGTCCGGTTCGATGCGCCAGCACCAGGCACAACTCGTCCGCGTGGTCGACGAGTTCGTGAAGGGCCTGCAGGAGGAGTCCGACCGCCTCGGCCACGAGACCCGCATCAGCCTCTACGCCTTCGACCACGAGGTGCAGAACCTGGTCTGGGACATGGACGTCAAGCACCTGCCGTCCCTGCGAGGCCTCTACCAGGTCGACAACGGGGCGACGGCGCTGATCGAAGCAGGCGTGAAGTCCATCGACGACCTGAAGAACATCTGGGAAGGCTACGGCGAACACTCCTTCCTCCAAGTCGTCGTCACCGACGGCGAGGAGAACGCCTCCGGCTACTCCCAGACCGGCCAGATGCACACCCGCGTGCCCGCCGGAAAGGGCAAGACCGTCCTGCGCACCTGGATCGACCGCATCCACGGCGCCATGGACGACCTCCCCGACCACTGGACCTCCGCCATCCTGGTCCCGAACTCCCTGGCCAAGCGCACCGCCCAGGAGTACGGCTTCCCGGCGGGCAACATCGCGATCTGGGACGCGGACTCCAGCAAGGGCGTCGAGGAGGCCATCGGCACCGTCAAGACGGCCGCCACGAGCTTCCTGCGGGGCCGCGAACAGGGCGTACGCGGCACCAGGAACCTGTTCGCCATGGGCCAGGACCTGAACACCGCCGAGGTGAAGGCCAATCTCGACGCCCTGGACACCGGCAAGTACATCCTGATCCCGGTCGACGAGCAGACACCCATCCGCGATTTCGTCACCCGCGCCGGCCACGCGTACACCTCCGGCTGCGCCTTCTACGAGCTGTCCAAGCGGGAGAAGATCCAGGGCGGCAAGCAGCTCGCCGTGGCGGAGAAGGACCCGGCCACCGGCCGGATGACGGGCCGGGTGTTCTCGGGCCCGGCGGCCCGCCGCCTCCTCGGCCTGCCGGAGTCGGAAGCCACGGTGAAGCCGGGCGACAACCCGGCGTACACCGTGTTCGTCCAATCGACCTCCGTCAACCGGAAGTTGGTGCCGAACACCAAGCTGCTCGTCATCCTGTAGCGGCAGCCGTCACCGCGGCCAGATCGTCATCGCGGGGCAGGCGTCCGGGCGTCCGGGTACTCGTCGTCCTCGGGCCGCGGCGCCGTCAAAGCAGGACCGCTCCCACGACGGCCGCCGCCGCGACGACGAGAAGGGCCACGACGTTGACCGCGGTGTCCGTTCCCACGGAGCGGAGTTCGCCCGCGCGGTCCAGCGTGAACACGGCCGGGTCGTCCGGTGCGTAGTGGACCGTGACCTCCCGGCCGTACGCGCCCGCCGGGTCCGGCACCCCCGACGCGCAGTGGGCGGTGACGGCCGCACCGCCGCGGGCGGTGAACGCCACGACCGGCGTGATGCTGGTGGAGGTGCCGCCCTCCGCGTCGGTGCTGACATCCCTGAGCACCGCCACGACACGGCCCTGGGCGGCGACCATGGCGGCCAGCTTCTCGCGACGGCGGCGCGTGTCGCGGATGTTCCCGGGCAGCCGACAGGCACCGAAGACGGCCCACGGCCCGCCGACGCCGATCAGCGCCCAGGGCCAGCCCCAGTCGACCGCGGCGACGACCACCGCCCCGACGTAGATCAGAAACACCGCGAAGTTCGGCCAGCCCAGCCCGCGGCCGCCCTCCCCGAGGTCGCTCGTGAGCCGGTAGGCGTGCGGTCTCCCGCGCGGGTAGTGGACCCCGACCTCCCGGCCCGTCCACGCGGCGGTGATCGACTCGCCGCACTCACCGTCGTTCGTCACGGTGACCCCCCGACCGGTGGACGGGTCGCGGTACGAGACGACCACCGATATCCCGCCGCGCCGGGAACCGCCGTGCCGGGGCTCCCGCACCCGCTCGATCCGCCCCCGGACCCGGACCGTCCGCTGCGCCCGGGTCATCCCGGCCAGCGACCGCCCGTAGCCGAACAACGCCACCGCGCCGAACACCGCACACCACAACGCCAGATACCCGTGCCAGCCCATCAGCCCTCCTCCTGCCGCTCCGGGGCCGGCCTCCCCACGCACCGCTGCCGGCCCCGGCAGCTCGGCCACGGCGACGCCGCATCAGATCCCCAAGTCCCCAAGTCGCCAAGTCCCCAAGTCACCCCACTGTGCCCGCCCTTGACACCGGCGGACAACCGGCCAACCACTCACCCAACCACCCACCCACCCCACCCGCACGGACCGGCCGCACGGACCGGCCGGCCCGCGGGCTCAGCGTGCCGGGCTGCGCCGCACCACCGTGCCCTGTCCGTCCGCCTCCAGCGAGGCCGTTCCCGCGGGGCCGGTCACGGTGACCCTGATCGTGAGGGAGCCGGTCAGGCGGTCGGCGGCGAGCTGCCAGGTCTGCGTCTGCGGGGAGTCGAGGCCGAGCGTGGTCCCGGCCTCCTCGACCAGCGCGGGCACGCGGTCGTAGGGCAGCGAACGCGGGTCGAAGGAGGGGACGCCCGTACCGCCGGGGGAGTACACGATCGTCAGCAGGCGTTCCTGCACGACGACGGTGAGCGCCTGGTGGGTGGCCTCGCCCGTGGTGAGCGAGTCGACGGCCCGGCGCAGTGCGCCCCGCTCGAGCAGCGAACCGTCCGGGCCGAGGGCGACCGTGCCGGACGCCGACGTCACGACCGTCGTGGAGGACGTCACGACCGTCGTGGACGACGTGACGGAGCCGGACGACTCCGGGGGAGGCGGCTGCGCGGTGCCGTCCGGGCCGAACAGGTCGGCGCGGAAGAACAGGACCACGGCGGCCGCGCCGAGCAGCAGGCCGAGGAGCGTGACGAAACCGCCGGCCCGGCCCTGCTCGGGGTCTCCCGCCGGGGCCGGCCCGGGCGCCGAGTCGATGCGGGCCCCGGCCGCCCGCTCCTCCCACTCGGGTGTCGGCCGCGTCACGATCCGCACCCGCAACGGCCGGTCCGGCGGGTACCGGACCACCAGGACGCCGCGCGGCCGGTAGTCGGGCAGCTCGGAGAGGTGGATGTCCTGCGTGATCCCGACGCGGTACGCGGGCGCGTCCTGCGGTGCGACGGTGAGATCGAACCGCACCGGCACATCGCTCACCTCGCCCGGGACGGCCTCCATGCTCTCGATCACCGCGAGCGCCGTGCGGGGCGCGACGGCCGCCTCCCGGGCACGCCGCGGCGCACCGGCGAGCAGGAGGAGCAGGCCGTAGGCCGTGGGCAGGGCCAGGGCCGTGACGAGCAGCGGGGGGTGCTCGAGGACGCAGCCGACGACGAAGGCGGCGAGCGACACCCCGATCACACCGCCCGTCAGGAACCCCCGGGCGAGGCCGACGGCAGTGTCGTGCGCGGGCGGCGCGTCCGTGGCGGTCGTCATACGGTGATTGTGGCGGTCCCGGGCGGCGGTCGAAAGACGTCGCCGTGTGGCAGGCCTGCTCGGCCGCGGCTGTCGCAGGTTCGTACTACGGTCCTGCCATGGCAGCCGGAATCGATCTGACCCTTGACTGCGCGGACGCGAAACTCCTCGCCGAGTTCTGGAAGACGGCCCTGGGGTACGTGGACGAGCCGCCGCCCGCCCCGTTCCGGACCCGTGAGGAGTGGCTCGCGCAGTTCGACCTCCCGGAGGGCGACGGCGCGGACGACGGCGCCTGGCTCTGCGACCCCGACGGGGCCGGGCCCCGGCTCTGCCTCCTCAGGGTCCCCGAGCCGAAGCGCGCGAAGAACCGGCTCCACATCGACATCCGGGTGCCGGGCCACGGCAGCCCGGGGGAGCGGTGGGCGCGGATCGGGGCGGAGTCCGAGCGGCTGGTGGAAGCGGGCGGGAGTGTCCTGGAGGAGTTCGAGGGGCACCACATCGTGATGGCCGACCCGGAGGGCAACGAGTTCTGCGTCGCCGCCGCGCCAGCCCGGGGCTGACCGGCCGAACCTCGCTCGCCGCACCGCCCGCCGCACCCCCCGCCGCCCCGGATCCCGCGCGTGCCCCTGCGGGCGCCGTCGGCCGGTCGTGTGAAACCCGGGCGGTCGGCGGATGCGGCTCGTTGAGCAGTCATGGCACACGAGACGGACCACGGCGACGGCGACGGTGACGGTGCGGCCCGGGAACCGGTGGTGTGGGCGCTGGTCGTCCGCGAGGCGGCGCAGGGTCCGCCGGTCGCGGAACTGATCGTGGAGGTCGGCGCGGCCCTTCACACCGACCTGGTGGAGGCCGCGGTCGACAGCGGCTTCGTGGTCGCCGCCGGTGAGCCCCCGCCGACGAGCGGCGCCGTCGAGGTCGCCGACGGCCGGGTGGAACGGCTCCTGCTGGTCGGCGGCCGCCAGGGGTGGGAGCCGGGCTCACGGGTCGAGGCGTCGCCCGGCTGGCTGGCGGCGGCCCGGGAGCGGGGCGAAGCCGTGGTGGTCATCGTGCCGCCGCGGACCGGGCCGGCCGGACCGCCCGGGCAAGAACCCGAGGCGCGGATCGACGCGTTCACCCGGTGGCTCGAGGAGCAGCGGGCGGCGGGCCGGGTCCTGCACGGCACGGTATCGGTGCGAGGCGGGCCGTGAACCCAGGGCCGTGAACCCCGTGCAGTGAACCCAGGGCCGTGACGCCGTGGCGCGGGCGGCCGACGGGACCGCGCGACGGCAGCAGCGGGAGCCGACCCTCGGGGGGTCACCCGGCGTGTTCGGCGCACAGGCAGCCGACGCCCTTCTCGATCCACTCCTGTCCGGCCCACTGCGGGTGGCGTTCGATCAACAGCGCCCGGACCTCGGCCGTGATCGCGCGTTCGTCCATCGCCGAGTCGCGCCGCCGCCAGGTCTCGTCGCGCAGCTCGCGCAGGTAGTCGCGGACGTCGGCGAGCACCTGCGGGCCGCCGACGCCGCCGTGACCGGGAACCACCACCCGGTGCCGGCCGGCGGCCAGCCGCTCCAGCACCGCCAGCCAGCCGACCCCGGAGACGTCGGTGTCGTGCGGCGGGAACCAGGGGAAGATCGCGAACTGTCCGGTCTCGGCCAGATCCCCGGTGAACAACACACCGGCGTCGGGTACTTCGACCACCTGGTCGCCCTTGGTGTGGCCCCGGCCGGTGGGCCGCAGCCGCACGGTGCGGCCGCCGAGGTCCAGGTCGTACCCGCCGTCGTAGACCGCGTCGGGGGCAGGCACGCGGACGCCGGCGTCGAGGCGGTCGGCCACCGGCCCGCCGAAGCCGCGGAACATCTCCAGGTAGCCCGGCCCCTTCGTCCGCAGGTCGTCCGCCTGGGCGCGGTTGGCGAGGTAGGTGGCCTGACCGTCGAACACGTGCGCGCCGAGGGCGTGTTCGGGGTGGAAGTGCGTCGTGGTCAGGTACAGCCGGCGCCCCCCGGCCACCTCGGACGCCAAGGCGAGGACCTGCTCGGCGTTGGCGGTGCCCAGGCCCGTGTCGACGACGAGGACGGCCCGCGTGCCGCCGATGATGCCGATGTTGGGGACCAGCGGGATCCCGCGGTTCGGGATCACCAGCAGGTCGGGGGCGATCTCCAGGGCACCGGAGACGTGTACGGCGGGGTCGGGAAGCAGCGTGTCGGTCATGCTTCGATTCCACCGCCCCGGCGGCCCGGCCGTCCAAGACCGGTTCGGAAACCCCCGATACCGAACGGGTATCGTCGCAGCATGGAGCTGCGGACACTGCGCTACTTCGTCGCGGTCGCCGAGGAACTCCACTTCGGCCGTGCCGCCACCCGGTTGCACATGAGCCAGCCACCGCTGAGCCGGGCGATCAGACAGCTGGAGACGAGCCTCGGCGCCACCCTGCTGCACCGCCGCGCCGCGGGCGTCACCCTCACCCCCGCCGGGGCGGTGCTGCTGGCCGAGGCCCGCGAGCTGCTCGACCGGGCCGACCGGGTACGCGCCCGCGTGGCCGCGCAGGCCGGCCCCGCGGCCGTCACCGTCGGCCTCCTCGGGGACGGCACCGACCCGGGCGCCGCCCGGCTGGCCGCCGCCTACCGCGAGCACCACCCGGGCGTCGAGGTCCGCATCCGCGAGGCCGACCTGACCGATCCGACCTGCGGGCTGCGCGCCGGACTGGTCGACATCGCCCTCACCCGGGCGCCGTTCGACGAGCGCGGCCTGACCGTGCGCGAGCTGCGCGCCGACCCGGTCGGTGTGGTGCTGCGCGCGGACGACCCGCTGGCCCGCCACGCGTCCCTGGAGCCGGCCGACCTGGCGGGCCGGCGCTGGTTCCGGTTCCCGGACGGCACGGACCCGTTGTGGCAGTCGTACTGGAACTGCGGTGAGCCGCGCGAGGGGCCGGTGGTGCGGGCCGTCCAGGAATGCCGGCAGGCCGTGCTCTGGAACGGCACGGTCGGCATGACCCCCCTCGGGCACGGGGTGCCCGAGGGGCTGGCCGTGGTGCCGCTGGCCGGCGTGGCGCCGAGCCGGGTGGTGGCGGTGTGGAACGAGGGCGACACGAACCCGCTGATCCCCTCGTTCGTCCGCATCGCGGCGGCCGCCTACCGCCGCTGAACCCCTCCCGGCCCGCCCTGCCCGCCGCTTGCTCCCTGCTCCCTGCTGGCCGCCGCCTGCTCCCCTTCCCCTTCCCCTTCCCTTCCCGTTCCGGTCCCGGTCTCCGTTCGGTCAGGCGCCGAAGACGGCCGCGGGGTCGCCGGTGTACCAGGTGTTGTCGATGCGCATCCGCCGGATGAGCCAGCGGCCGCCGTCGCGCACGAGGTCGAGGGTGTAGGGGTTCTTGAGCAGGGCGTGGGTGTCCGGGTCGGCGGTGAGCAGGTGCTGGGCCTCGACCAGGGCGGTGAGGCGGGCGGTGTCCCCGTCGATGTCGATGCGCGGGTTGGTGACCTGGTGGGTGGTGTCCACCCGTCCGGTGAACATGGCCAGGATGGTGTCGACGATGAAGTCCCGACCGGTCATCAGGGGCGGCTCGCCGCCCCAGCGGGCGGCGGCGGGGCGGAAGTCGAGTTCCGCGTCGGCGGTGAAGGCCGAGGCGAAGAGTTCGCGGTCCTTCAGGTCCTGGCCGAGGGCGAACCGGTAGAGGGCGTCGGTGATTTCGGCGCGGTCGCGCAGTTCGGCGACGACCGAGGCGGTGTCGTCGGGCTTCGCGGTCAGGGCCTGCAGCGGGTTGGTGGTCATGGTGTCCTCCGTCGGGTGGGAGAGGCCGGTTTCGACGTGATCCACTCTGCCGCCGTGATCGTTGGCGAACAACGGCGCTCTGCGCAATGATCGTGAACTCGGGCTTAACGACGGGGTGGCGTGTGATCGAGCGGTACGAAGTGGAGTCGTTTCTGACGCTCGCGGAGGAGCTGCATTTCGGGCGTACCGCCGAGAGACTGCGGGTATCCACCGCGCGGGTCAGCCAGACGATCCGCAAGCTGGAGCGGCGGGTGGGGGCGGCGCTGTTCGAGCGCACCAGCCGCCGGGTCGAACTCACGCCGCTCGGGCGCAGGTTGGCCGACGATCTGGGGCCCGCCTGGGCGGCCGTCGGGGCGGCGCTGCAGGGAGCCGTCGACGCCGGGCGGGGCCTGTCGGGCAGCCTGCGGGTCGCCTACGTCGGTGCCGCCGCCGGGCAACTCCTCATCGGGGTGGCCGAGTTGTTCCGGGAACGGGCCCCCGACTGCGAGGTACACCTGCGGGAGGCCCGGATGACGGAGACGATCCGCTGGCTGCGTGGCGGCGACGTCGACCTGTGCCTGGGGCCCTTCCCGGTGCACGAGCCCGGCATCGGCTGCGGCCCGGTCCTGGTGCGCGAGGCCCGTATGCTCGCCGTCCCCGTCGGACACCGTTTCGACCGTCCGGGCGGCGTCTCGGTCGGGGACCTGGCGCAGGAGCCGGTGGTGCGGCTGCTGCCGGACGCCGTCGCCGTGCCGCCGCAGCGCCCGGACGCCGTCGCCGTGCCGCCGCAGCGCCCGGACCGGGCACCCGCCGCGCCCGGCCCGGTGGCCGAGACCGTCCAGGAGGCACTCATGTTCGTCGGGGCCGGGCAGGGGGTCCTGCCCGTCGGCGCCCACGCCCGGCGCTACTACCCGCGCCCCGACGTCGCCTACGTCCCCCTCGACGGCGCGCCGCCGCTCGAGTGGGGCCTGATCTGGCCCGACGGCCACGCCACCGCCCGCGTCCGGGCGTTCGCCGAGGCCGCGGCCGACCTGGCCGGCGACCGGCGGTGAGCGAAAGCGAATACCGCCTATCCGCCCAATCCTTGATCTAACGGACTGCCGGAGTAATTGCCATACTCTATTGCCGCGAACCGATGCGACCCATGCTGTTGGAGTGGAACGCATGGGGGGTGGTTTTCTCCGACAGCGGTGGTCCCGGAGTCCGCACGCGACCGGTGCTCGTCGGTCATCGGGTGCGGGGTCGGTCCGGTTGCCTTGATGGTGCCGAGGTGGCAACCAGCCGTTTCCGGGCCGCATTCGAAGGAGAACTCGGCTGCGAGGCTCCGAACGCATTTTGTCTTCGCGACCTCCCGCAGCACTAACCGTGCCCGCAGCACTCACCATGCCCGTCACCCCGCGTCCACGGCCGCGACGCCCGACATGACGGCCGCAGGGGCACGACCAGCAGCAGATCAACCCGTATCCCGCCGAACCGGAGGAACCCATGGACGGCGACACCCAGTCCTATGTGGTCGTGCTCAACGACGAGGAGCAGTACTCGATCTGGCCCGCCGACCGCGACCTGCCTCTCGGCTGGCGCGGTGACGGCGTCAGCGGTTCCAAGGCGGAATGCCTGGCCCACATCGGCGAGGTCTGGACGGACATGCGCCCGCTGAGTTTGCGCCAGGCCGTGAAGCACGCCGGTTTAGCCGCCCACTCTCAGCAGTGAAGGATACGTGCGAGATGGTGCTCAATGAATTTCACGCCCGGGTGGCCGAGGCACCGGACACGGTCGCGGTGCAGGACGGCGACCTGAGGCTGACCTACCGCAGCCTTGCCGCGCACGCGTCCGCTCTGGCGATCAAGCTCACCGAGCGGGGGGTGGGCCAGGACAGCGTCGTGGCCGTCTACGCCAACCGGTCAGCGGAATTGGTGGTCGCCGAGCTGGCCGCCCTGCTGGCGGGCGCGGCCTACCTGCCGCTGGACCCGGCCCACCCGGCCGAGCGGATCCGCCAACTGCTGGAAGTCTCCGGCGCCGCCGCGGTCCTCAGCACCGCGCCGCTGGTGTCCGGCGGGGCACCGCTCGGCGACGACGTCCTGGTGGTCGATCTGACCGAGGAACCGTCCGACGCGACCATCCTGGCACCGCCCCCACTGAACGGCGCCGAACTGGCGTACGTGATCTACACGTCGGGTTCCACCGGCCGGCCGAAGGGCGTCGCGGTGACCCACGCGAGCCTGGCCAACCTGATGCACTGGCACCACAAGACCTACCGGACCCGGCGGGAGGACCGGTCGACCCTGCTGGCCAGTCCCGGATTCGACGTGTCCGTCCAGGACATCTGGTTCACCCTGACCGCCGGCGCCACGCTGGTGGTGCCGCCCGCCGAGGTGCGCACCTCGCCCCCCGCGCTCGCCGCCTGGCTGGCCGACGAGCAGATCACCGTGACCTTCCTGCCCACACCGCTGGCCGAGGCCGTCCTCGACGAGACCTGGCCGGCGCACACGGTGCTCCGCTTCCTGCACACCGGCGGCTCGGCGATGCAGCGCGGTGTGCCGGACGGGTTGCCGTTCACCGTGATCAACCTCTACGGGCCGACCGAGGGCACGGTGAAGGTGACGGCCGGCGAGGTGCTGGCGGGAGGACCCGTGCCGCCGCCGATCGGGGTGCCCGTCGACGGCGTGCGCTGCTACGTGCTCGACGGGCTCGACCCGGTGCCCGACGGCGAAGCCGGCGAGCTGTGCCTGGCCGGCGCGTGCGTGGCCCGCGGATACCTGGACGACCCGGCGAGCACGGCCGCGGCGTTCGTGCCGGACATCGGCGCCCCCGGGCAGCGGATGTACCGGACCGGCGACAAGGTCCGCCGCGGGCCGGACGGGGTCTTCGAGTACATCGGCCGCTACGACGACCAGGCCAAGATCCGCGGGTTCCGGATCGAACCCGGCGAGGTGGCCACGGTCCTCAAGCAGCACCCCGGCGTCCGGGACGCCTTCGTGGCGGTCGAACACTCCGGCCGCCCGGACGCGCGCCTGGTCGGCTACGTGGTCACCGACGTCCCCACGGCCGAGCTGGTCGACTTCGTCGCCGCCCGGCTGCCCGCCTACATGGTGCCGGCGGCGGTCGTCGTGCTGCCCGCGCTGCCGCTGACCCCCAACGGCAAGGTCGACCGCGCCGCGCTGCCCGCCCCCGACCGGACCGCGGCCGGCCTGGCCGACGTCGCCGCGCCGCCCCGCACCCCGACCGAGGTGGCCCTGGCGGCAATCGTGTCCAGGCTGCTCGGCGGCACCGAGGTCGGCGCCCACGACGACTTCTTCGCACTCGGCGGCAACTCGCTGCTCGTCGCCGGCCTGGCCGGCCGCATCGCGGCGGAACTGCACACCGTGGTGAGCATGCCCGACCTGTTCGACGCGCCCACCGTCGCCGCCCTCGCCGCGATCATCGACCAGCGGGCCGCCGTGGCCGGAGACGACGGCCGGGCACCCGCCGCCCACGTGATCGCCCCGACCGCGCCGCCGGTGCGCCGAGCCGACCGGGACCGGCCGATCCCGCTGTCCCTGCCACAGGAACGGGTCTTCTTCTTCGAACAGCTGTCGCCCGGCAACCTGGCCTACAACTTCCAGGCCACGGTCTCCTTGCAGGGCGAGGTGGACGTCGACGCCATGCGCGCGACACTGGACGAGATCGTCCGCCGGCACGAGGTCCTGCGGACCGCCTTCGTCGCCGTCGAAGGAGTCGGCTACCAGCGTCCGCTGGCGCAGGCCAAGGCCTCGCTGAAGGTGATCGACGTCCCCGCCGAGCAGGCCGACGAGGTGGTCGCCGCACAGCTTCGCGAGCCGTTCGACCTGACCAAGCCGCCGCTGGCCCGCTGGGTCCTGCTGCGACACGGGAACGGCCAGAACACCTTCCTCCACGTGGAACACCACTTCGTCCACGACGGCTGGTCGCTCTCGGTGTTCCTGTCCGAGTTCCGCGCCATCTACCCGGCCTTCGCCGCCGGAAAGCCCTCACCGCTGCCCGAACTGCCCGTCCAGTACGCGGACTACGCGATCTGGCAGCGGGACTGGATGCGCGGCGACGTGCTGCGCGCCCACGTCGACCACTGGACCGCCCGACTGGCCGGCGCCCCGCACATCCTGGAGCTGCCCGCCGACCGGCCCCGCCCGCCGGTGATGACCTTCCGCGGCCGGGCACCGCGCATCCTGATCCCCGCCGAACTGGCCCGGGAACTGCGGGCCTTCAGCCGCGAGAACCGGGTGTCGCTGTTCTCCACCATGTACGCGGGCTTCGCGGCCCTGCTGTACCGCTACACCGGCCAGCAGGACATGCTCGTCGGCACCGGCGCGGCGAACCGCAACATCCCCGAGCTGGAGCCGCTGCTCGGCATGCTCGTCAACACCCTGGTCCTGCGCACCAAGGTGTCGGCCGACCAGCCGTTCAGCCGGCTGCTGGCGCAGGTGCGCCAGAGCGTCGCCGAGACGCTGGCCTGGTCGGACACCCCGGTCGACTCGGTGATCGACGCCATCGACCCGGCCCGTGACCCCTCACGCACCCCGCTGTTCCAGGTCATGTTCAGCTTCCACGACTCCGCGGTGCCCGACGTCGACTTCGGCGGGCTCACCGGCAAGGTCACCGAACGCTCGAACCGCACGGCCAAGGCCGACCTCAACGTGATCGTGATCCCGCGGGCCGAGCAGCGCCTCGGCCGGGAGGCCCGGCCCGAGGACGACGACCTCTACATGATCTGGGAGCACTCGTCCGACCTGTTCGACGAGGCCACCATGGAGCGGATGGTCACGCACTACCTGACCCTGCTCGCCGACGCGATGGCCGCGCCCGACACCCGCGTGGGAGCGCTGCGCCTGCTCCCGGACACGGAGGCGGACCAGCTCGACCGCTGGTCCCGCGGGCCCGCCGCGGCCGACACCCAGCCGGTGACCGAACTGATCGCACGGCAGGCCCGGACCCGACCGGACGCCGTCGCGGTGCGCTGGCCGGACGGACAGCTCAGCTACGGAGAGCTCTGGCGGCGCGCCGGCGGGCTGGCCCACCGGCTCCGCGAGTCCGGCATCACCGCCGAGGAACCGGTCGCCGTGTACGCCGACCGTTCCGTCGAACTGGTGGTCGGCGAACTCGCGGTGCTCATGGCCGGCGGCTGCTACCTGCCCGTGGACCCGAGCTACCCGGCCGAGCGAACCGCCTACATCCTGCAGGACGCCGGCGTCCGCAAGGTCCTCGTCACCCCCCGGACGCTGCCGCAGCTGCCGACGTCCACGGAGAGCCTCCACGTCTTCGACCTGGAATCCGACACCACGGACGAGCCGGTCCACGCCGACCAGGTCACCCCGCAGCGGCTGGCGTACCTCATCTACACGTCGGGATCGACCGGCCGGCCCAAGGGCGTGGCACTGGCGCACCGGGGACTCGCGAACCTGGTCGCCTGGCACCTGGCCGCGTACGCGCTCGGCCCGCAGGACCGGACCACGCTGTTCGCCAGTCCCGGGTTCGACGCGTCGACCTGGGAGATCTGGCCAACCCTCGCCGCCGGCGCCACCCTGAGCGTCGTCCCGCCGCAATTCCGGGCCGCACCGGCGGAACTGGTGCGCTGGCTCAGCGGCGAGCGCATCACCGCGGCATTCCTGCCGACCCCCGTCGCCGCGGCCGTACTGGCCGAGCCGTGGCCGGCCGACACCGCACTGCGCGCGCTGCTGACCGGCGGCGACGTGCTGCCGGCAGCGCCCGCCACCGGGCTGCCGTTCCGGCTGTACAACCACTACGGACCGACCGAGAACACCGTGGTGGCCACGGCCGGCCTCGTAGCGCCGGACCCGGCAGCACTGCGCCCGCCCATCGGCAGGCCGATCAGCGGCATCGACGCCCACGTGCTGGACGCCGAAGGACAACCCGTGCCCACCGGTGTCCGCGGCGAGCTGTACCTCGGCGGTCCGGCGGTGGCCCGCGGCTACGTCAACCGCTCGGCGCTCACCGCCGAGAGCTTCCCCGCCGACCCGTTCACCGACCGACCCGGCGCACGCCTCTACCGCACCGGCGACCTGGCCCGCTGGCGTCCCGACGGGCAGCTGGAATTCCTCGGCCGCGCGGACGAACAGGTGAAGATCCGCGGCTTCCGGATCGAGCCCGAAGAGGTCGCGGCAACGCTCAGGGAACACCCGGACGTACGGGACGCCGTCGTCGTCGCCCGCGCGGCGGGGGCCGAGGTCTCACTCGTGGCGTACGCCTGCGGCGCCGGCCTGAGCGAAACCGCCCCCGACGAGAAGCTGCTGGCGTTCCTGCGGGACCGGCTGCCCGCCTACATGGTGCCGGACGCGGTCATGGTGCTTCCCGCCCTGCCGCTCACCGAACACGGCAAGGTGGACCATGACGCGCTGGCCGCTCTGGCACCCAGCACCCCGGCCGAACCCGAGGCGGAGCAGGCACCGCGCACACCGACGGAACAACGCGTCGCGCAACTCGCGTCAGCGTTGCTCCAGGACCAGCCGGTGGGGCGCGCGGACGACTTCTTCCGCATCGGCGGCCATTCCCTGCTCGCGGCCCGCCTGGTGGCCCAGGTGAACGACGCCTTCGGCGTCCAGGTGCCGATCGCCACATTCCTCCAGCGACCCACCGTGGCGAGCCTGGCGGACGCCGTGACCGCCGCGACGGCAGGACCGGAAACAGGCCCCGCACCGATCAGGCCCCGCAACCGCCGCGCGGCGCAGGAACCCGAGGTGCAGCAGTGAGCGGAGCCATCGAAGAGGACGGCCCGGCTCCGCTGTCGTACGCGCAACGGCGACTGTGGTTCCTCGACCAGCTGCAGCCGGGCAGCGCGATCTACAACGTCCCGCTCGGCTACGACATCACCGGCCCACTGCACCACACGGCCCTCGAACAGGCGCTGACCAAAGTCGTGCGACGCCACGAGATCCTGCGAACCGCCTTCCGCTCGACCGGCGGGACACCCCACCAGGTGGTCCTGCCACCCGCCCCCGTGCCCCTGCCCGTCGTCGACCTCACCGCACCCGGCCGCACCGCGGACGAGGTGGCACGGCTCGCGGACGAGGAAGCCGGCACCCCGTTCGACCTGGTGGCCGGCCGGGTCATCCGGGCCCGCCTGCTGCGCCTGGGCGAACAGCAGCACCGGCTGCTGCTCACCGTGCACCACCTCGCCTGTGACGGCGCGTCGGTCGGCACGCTCGGCAGGGAACTCGAAGTCCAGTACCTGGCCGCCCTGAACGGCCAGGAACGGCACGAGCCCGACCTGCCCCTGCAGTACGCCGACTTCGCCGAGTGGCAGCAGAACACACTGGCCGGGCCCGAGCTCGACCGGCTGCTGGCGTACTGGACGGACAAGCTGGCCGGCATGCCCGCCCAGCAACTGCCCACCGACCACGCCCGCCCGCCGGTACAGAGCCACCGCGGCGCCGCGCTCACGTTCGAGCTGCCCTCGGCATCGGTCCAGCGGCTCGAGGAACTGGGCAGAACGGAAGGCATCACGCTCTACAGCGTCCTGCTCGCCGCTTTCACGGTGCTGCTCCGGGCGCACGTCGACGGGGACGAAGTCGTGGTCGGCACCCCGGTCTCCGGCCGCGAACGGCCCGAACTGGCCGGTCTCATCGGATTCTTCACCAACACCCTGGTGCTCCGCTGCGACCTCGGGTCCGGCCCGACGTTCCGTGAGCTGATCCGGCGGCTGTGGGCGGAAGTCAAGGCAGCGCTGGCCCACCAGGACCTGCCGTTCGAGAAGCTCGTCGAAGAGCTGCACCCCGACCGTGACCTCGCCCAGAACCCGCTGTTCCAGGTGCTGTTCAGCTACCGCTACGAAGAGGAAGGAGCGGGGCTTCGCCTGGACGGCTGCCAGGTGCACCCGGTACTGGGCGACACCGGCGCGGCGCGCTTCGACCTCACGCTGAGCCTCACGCGAACCCCGGCCGGCGTGACCGGCCGGCTGGAGTACAGCACGGACCTGTTCGAGGACGCGACCGCCGAACGGATCGCCGAGCGATACGTCCAGGTCGTGACCGCCGCCGCGCACGCCCCGGACCGGCCCGTCGACGAACTGGCGGTGCTGCCGGCGGGCGAGCTCGCCACCTTGGCCCACTGGCAGGCCGGCACCCGGACCGGTACCGCAGACGTCCTGGTCCACCACGTGTTGGCGCAGCGGGTGGCCGCGACACCCGACGCGGTCGCCGTGGTCGCCGCCGACGCCACCCTGACCTACCGCGAACTCGACCGGCTCGCCGACCGGTTCGCCGGCCGGCTGCGCCGGCTCGGCGTGGCACCGGACGAGCCGGTCGGCGTCCACCTCGGCCGCACCTCCCTGCTGATGGTCACCCTGTTGGGGATCCTCAAGGCGGGTGCCGCGTATCTCCCGCTGGACCCCGGCTACCCGCGCGATCGGCTGGCGTTCATGGTCGGCGACGCCGGCGTGCGGCTGGTCGTGGCGGACTCCCGGTCCGCCGCGGCCGCCGGGCGGCTCGGCGCCGCCCAGGTCGTGGTGCCCGATCCGGCCGGGGCACCGGACGACCCGCCCGACGATCCGCCCGCGGTGCTCACCCCCGACAACCTGGCGTACGTGATCTACACGTCCGGATCCACCGGACAGCCGAAGGGGGTCATGGTCACCCACCGCAACGTGGCCAACCTCTTCGCCGGGATGAACGACGTCTTCGGCGCCGACGAGCCCAGCACCTGGCTCGCCGTGACGAGCGTCTCCTTCGACATCTCCGTGGTCGAGCTGCTGTGGGCGCTGACGCACGGCCACCGGGTCGTGCTGCGCGCCGAACCGCCCCTGCCGTCGGCCTCGGCCGCCGCGCAATCGGCCGCGGTGGCCCAGGCCCGCGCCCGCCCCATCGACTTCAGCCTGCTCTACTTCGGCAGCGACTCGCAAGCCGGCTCCGACGACCGCTACCGCCTCCTGCTCGACGGCGCGAAGTTCGCCGACCGCAACGGCTTCACGGCCGTGTGGACCCCCGAACGCCACTTCCACCGGTTCGGCGGGCTGTACCCGAACCCCTCGGTGACGGCGGCGGCCGTCGCCGCGATCACCGAACGGGTCCAGGTGCGCGCGGGCAGCGTGGTCCTGCCGTTGCACGACCCCTTGCGGGTGGCCGAGGAATGGTCCGTCGTGGACAACATCTCGGCCGGCCGGGTCGGCATCTCCCTCGCGTCCGGCTGGCACGCCAACGACTTCGCGTTCGCACCGGACCGGTACGACAAGCGCAAGCAGCTGATGATGGACGGCCTCGCGGAGGTCCGCAAGCTGTGGCGCGGCGAGAACGTGCCGCGGCGCAACGGCGTCGGCGCCGAAGTCGAGGTCGGGGTGTTCCCCCGGCCCGTCCAGCCGGAGCTGCCGGTGTGGCTGACCAGCGCCAAGCATCCGGAGACCTTCCGGATGGCCGGCGAGGCCGGCACCGGCGTGCTCACCCATCTCCTCGGACACAGCCTGGAGGAACTGGCCGAGAAGATCGCGCTGTACCGCAGGACCTGGCGCGAGCACGGGCACCCCGGGGACGGCCATGTGGCGGTCATGGTCCACACGTTCGTCGGTCCGGACCTCGACGAGGTGCGGGAACTGGTCCGGGAGCCGATGAGCCGGTACCTGGAGACCTCCTTCGACCTGATCGCCTCGCTCGGCGCCACCACCGGCAGCGCCCAGGACTTCAAGGCGCTGCCGCCCCGGGAACTGCGCGAGCTGGTCGACCGGGCGTTCGACCGGTTCTTCGCCACCGCCAGCCTGCTCGGCACACCGCAGGTCTGCGCCGACATGGTGGACCGGATGAAGGCCGCCGGCGTCGACGAGGTCGCCTGCCTGATCGACTTCGGCGTCGACGAGAAGGCGGCACTCGACGCCCTGACACACCTGACGACCGTCCGGGACATCAGCGACGAGCGCCGGGACGCCGCACTGGCGAAGGCCGAGGAACCGATCGCCGCACAACTGCGCGAGCACGCCGTGACGCACCTGCAGTGCACACCCTCACTGGCCCGCGCCCTGCTCGCGGACCAGGACGCTCGCGCCGAACTGCCCCGGCTCAGCCGGCTGCTGGTGGGCGGCGAAGCGCTCCCCGCCGACCTGGCCCGCGAGCTCGCCGACGCCGTCACCGGCACGGTGCACAACATGTACGGGCCGACCGAGGCCGCGGTCTGGGCCACGACGTCCCAGGCCCCGCCCGGAGGCGGCCCGGTATCCATCGGGCGGCCACTGGCGAACGTCCGCGCCTACGTGGTCGACCGCGACATGCGGCTGTGCCCGACGGGCGTACCCGGAGAGCTGCTGCTCGGCGGGGGCGGCGTGGTCCGCGGCTACCTCAACCGTACCGAGGTGACCGCCGAACGCTTCCAGCCCGATCCGTTCGCCGGCCGGCCGGGCGCCCGGGTCTACCGAACGGGCGACCTCGCCCGCTGGACGCCCGGTGGCGCACTCGAGTTCCTCGGCCGGCTCGACGACCAGGTGAAGCTGCACGGCCACCGGATCGAACTCGGCGAGATCGAGACGGCACTCGCCGAACACGAAGGGGTCCGCTCGGCGGTCGCCGTCATCCGGGGCACCGGCGCGGAACAACGGATCATCGGCTACCACGTTCCGGCAACCGGCCGGCCGACGACCGGCGCCGAACTGCGCGCCTTCCTCGCCACACGGTTGCCCACCTACATGGTGCCCAGCGCGTTCCACCCCATCGACGCGATGCCGCTGACCCCGAACGGAAAGGTCGACCGCAGGGCACTGCCCGACCTGTCGGACACGCGACCCGAGGGCACCACGGCGTACGCGCCGCCCACGAACGCGACCGAGCGGCTGGTCACCGACGTGTGGCGCGAGGTACTCGGCGTCGACCGGGTGGGCCTGGACGACAGCTTCTTCGACCTCGGCGGGAACTCGCTGCTCGTAGTGGTGGCCAGGGCCCGGCTGCTCGAACACCGGGACAGCGGGCTCTCGCTGGTCGACATGTTCCGGTACCCGTCCGCACGGGCCCTCGCCGAGGCCATCGACCACAAGCCGGCCGAAGGGCCCGACGAGGCGGTCGGCGCGGCCGCCGCCCGGGGAGCCGCCCGCCGCGTCGCCGGACACGCAGCACGGCGCGCCGGAAGGACGGGGGTGTGACAGTGCCAACGAACAATTCGACACGGCATCGAGCCGTTGGGGGCCTTGGGTGAGTACCGAAATGGAAGACGGGATGGAGCCGATCGCGGTCGTCGGGATCGCCGGACGACTGCCGGGAGCCGCCACCATCGAGGAGTTCTGGCGCAACCAGCGCGACGGCGTCGAGTCGGTCTCCAGGTTCAGCACCCGGCAACTGACCGACGCCGGCTGGCCGGTAGACATGGTGGCCCACCCCGACTACGTGCCCGCCGCCGCCGTCATCGAGGACGCCGACCACTTCGACGCGGAGTTCTTCGGGTACAGCCGGGAACAGGCCGAGATCAGCGACCCGCAGCAGCGGATCTTCGTCGAGACCGTCTGGCACGCCCTGGAGGACACCGGGCACGACCCGGCGCGCTTCGACGGCGCCGTGGGCGTCTACGCCGGCCAGTTCGCCAGCAAGTACCTGCCGCTGAACCTCCTCGCGAACGCCAAGTTCCGCGGATCCTTGGCGGCCTTCTCCGCCCGCCCCTACAACGACAAGGACTTCCTCGCCACCAGGGCGGCCTACCTGTGCAACCTGCGCGGCCCCGCGATGACCGTGCAGTCGGCCTGCTCCACCTCGCTCGTCGCCATCCACCTCGCCTGCCAGTCGCTGCTGAGCCACGAATGCGACATGGCACTGGCCGGGGGAGTGGCACTGCCCGTCCCGCTGATCGGCGGCTACCCGGTGGTCGCGGGCGGCATCTTCGCCCGTGACGGCCACTGCCGGCCGTTCGACGCCGCCTCCAGCGGAACCGTCCCCGGCTACGGCGTCACGGTCGTCGCGCTGCGCAGGCTGAGCGACGCGCTCGCGGACAACGACCACATCCGCGCGCTCATCCTCGGCAGCGCGGTCAACAACGACGGTTCGGCGAAATTCGGATTCAACGCGCCCAGCATGCAGGCACAGGCCGAGGTGATCGCCACCGCCCAGGCCGTCGCCGGCGTCCCGCCGGAGACCATCGGCTACATCGAGGCACACGGCACCGGCACCCCACTCGGCGACCCCATCGAGGTGGCCGGGCTCACCAAGGCCTTCGACACCAAGGAGCGCAACTACTGCGCGATCGGTTCGACGAAGGCCAACATCGGCCACCTGGACGCCGCCGCAGGGGCGGCCGGCTTCGCCAGGGCCGTACTGGCACTCGAACACGGCGAGATCCCGCCGAGCATCAACTACGACACGCCCAACGCAGCGCTCCTACTGGACCGCACACCCTTCTACGTCCCGACCACCGCCCGCCCCTGGCCGCGCGCCGCGACACCGCGACGCGCCGGCGTCAGCGCCTTCGCGGTCGGCGGCACCAACGCGCACGTGGTCCTCCAAGAGGCACCCGCACCGACACCGACACCGCAGGCCTCCGCACCGCACACACACGACCGGCAACTGCTCGTCCTGTCCGCACGCACCGGCAAGGCCCTGGCCGACGCGGCGAACAACCTCGCCGACCGCCTGGACCGCCAGGACGACCTCGACCTCGCCGACGTCGCCTACACCCTCCAGGTCGGCCGCCGCGCCTTCCCCCACCGCCGGCACCTGGTCTGCCGCGACCGGGCCGAAGCCACAGCCGCCCTCCGGGCGCTGGCAAAGCCCGGAGCCGTCGACACCGCCAACGACGTGAAAGCCCGCCAGGTGGCCTTCATGTTCCCCGGCAGCGCCTCGCACCGGCCCGACGCCGCCCCGGCGATCCACCGCCGCGAACCGGCCTTCGCCGAGCAGGTGGACCGCTGCGCCGAACTGGCGCGGCCACTGCTCGGGTACGACCTGCGCGCCCTGCTCCTCCCCTCCACCTGGGACGGTCCGAAGGCACCGCAGGACGACCCGCGCGGCGTGGCGGCCGCGGCCTTCACCCTGCAGTGGTCCCTCGCCCGGCTGTGGCAGTCGTGGGGAGTACACCCCGCCGCGATGATCGGCGAGGGCGACGGCCAGTACGTGGCCGCCTGCCTGGCCGGCGTGATCGACCTGGCGGACGCCATCGACGTCACGGTCACCGGCGCCGAGATCCGCTCCCGCGCCGGAGCCGGCCGGATCCCCGACGCGCACGCGTCCGAGTTCGCCGCCAAGGTGGCGCGCCACGAACTCAAGCCACCGCAGGTGCCCTACATCTGCGCAGCGACCGGCACCTGGATCGGCCCGCAGGACGCCGTGGACCCGGCCCACTGGGCCCGCCACCTGCGCGAGCCGGCCCCGTTCGCCGACGGCCTGCGCGAACTGGCCGGCGAGCCCGGCCGGATCCTGCTGGAGGTGGGACCGGGCAGCACACTGACCGAAACCGTCGCACGGCAGGACACCGCGAAGCACCTGGTGGCAGTGGCCTCACTGCCACCCGCGCAGGCGAACCGATCCGACCTCGCCGCCCTGCTCGACGCCGTCGGCACGCTGTGGCAGTCCACCGTGGACATCGACTGGGAGGCCCTGAACGGCACGTCGCGACCGCGGCGCGTGTCCCTGCCGGGCTACCCCTTCCAACGGAGCCGGTACTGGATCGGCCCCGACTCCGGCAGTTACGAACCCCTGGGTTTGGAGGAGGCCTCATGGACGACGAACAGCTTGTAGCCATCGTAGGAGCGGGCGTCATGGGCACCGGGATCTCGACGCTCGTCGTCGGGCACGGATTGCCCGTCGTCCTGGTGGACGTCGACGAGGGCGTACTGGACCGCGCCGCCGCGGCATCCGCCAACGGCCTGCGGCACGCCCAGCTGACCGGCGCCCTGCCCGCCGGGACCACTCCGGCGAAGCTGCGCACGACACTCTCACTGAGCGACGTCGCGGACGCGACCGTGGTCATCGAGGCGGTCACCGAACTGCCCGAGAACAAAGCCGACGTGCTCGCCGGCGTATCGGCACTGGTCCGGCCCGGAACCCCCCTGATCTCCAACACCTCCGGAATACCCATCGACGAAATGGCGGCGTGGGTGAAATGCCCCGGTGACCTCATCGGAACGCACTTCATGAATCCCGCCTACCTGATCTCGATGGTCGAGGTGATCCGCGGCCCCCAGACCGCGGACGAGACCGTCGAGTCGGTGCTCTCACTGCTGACCCGGATCGGCCGGCGCGGGGTCGTGGTCCGTGACGCGCCCGGGTTCGTGACGAGCCGGCTCCTGCACCCGATGATCAACGACGCCGCACGGGTGGTCGGCGCCGGCACCGCCACCGTCGAGGACGTGGACACCCTGATGCAGGGCTGCCTCGGCCATCCGACGGGCCCGCTGCGCACCGCGGACCTGATCGGCATCGACAACCTCGTCGACGCCCTGGAGGCGCTGTACGCCCGGACCGCGGACGAGCGGTGCCGTCCCAGTGAGCTTCTCCTCGAGAAGGTCCGGCGAGGCGAACTCGGCCGAAAGAGCGGCCGTGGCTTCTACAACTACAGTGAGGCACAGTCATGACCCCGGAACAGCAGACCGAGAAGGCGCCCTTCGACATGGACGCCGTCGTCGACGAGATCACCCGGTTCGTGGCCGAGCAGACCCGGACCAGGCCCGAGGTGGACCAGGACCTCTTCACCACCGGGGTCGCCAACTCCATGTTCGCCATGCAGTTGGTCGTGTTCCTGGAGAAGGCCTACTCCGTGACGGTCGCCGGACCGGACCTGCAGCTGTCCAACTTCTGCACGGTCAAGAGCATGGCCACGCTCGTCGGCCGACTCCAGGCAGAGTCTGCCGCAGACAGCGATGTCTGACGCACTCTCCTCAGGGCACGAGGACATCTGGCGCTTCGTCGGGGACAGCGCCGGCGGATGGGACATCGCCGGCGAGATCCCGCGTATCGTCCTGAGCGAACTCGGTGCCGCCGGCGTGCTCTGTGCCGAGGTGGGAAAGCAGTACGGCGGACTCGGCCTGGGCAGCCAGGAGAGCGGGAAGCTCACCGCTCATGCCGGCAGCCTGTGCAGTTCCCTGCGCAGTGTGATGACCTCGCAGGGCATGGCGGCGTGGACGGTACAGCGCCTCGGCACCCGGGAGCAGCGGGCCGTGTTCCTGCCGCAGCTGACCGGCGGCCGGCTCGCGGCCGTCGCCTTCAGCGAGCCGGACGCCGGCAGTGACCTCGGTGCGATGACCACCGAGCTGCGTTTCGACGGTGACACGGTGGCCGTGGACGGCGGCAAGGCGTGGATCACCGCGGCGGCCTATGCCGACCTGGTCGTCGTCATCGGAAAGCTGGGCGACAACGCGGCGGCGGTGGTCGTGCCGACGGACGCCGAGGGGGTCCGGATCGAGAAGATCCCGCACCCGGTCGGCTGTCGTGCGGCCGGGCACGCGCAGGTGCGGCTGGACGGGGTACGCGTGCCGGCCGCGAACGTCCTCGGCGGCACCGGGCTGTCGCTGCCGTTCCTGGTGACGACGGCCCTGGCCTACGGCCGGATGTCGGTGGCGTGGGGCTGCGTCGGCATCCTGCGCGGCTGTCTCGGCGCGGTGACGGAACACGCGCGGTCGCGGCGGCAGTTCGGCAAACCGATCGCGGAGCACCAGCTGGTCGCCCGCAGGGTCGCCGAGCTCTACGCCGCGGAGCGGGTCGCCACCGCGGTGTGTCGGCAGGCCAGTGAGTGCTGGGAGTCGGGGTCGCCGGACCTCGTGATCGCCACGGTTCTCGCCAAGCACGTCAGCGCGACCGAGGCCGTGCGGGGGAGCGCGTCGGCTCTGCAGGTCATGGCCTCGGCGGGCGCGTCGGACGGCCACGTGGTCGCCCGCGCCTACCGGGACGCCAAGTTGATGGAGATCATCGAGGGCAGCAGCGAGATATGCCAACTCGAACTCGCCAGACACGCCCTGGCGACCGGGAACAGCACAGTGCGGCAGGAGGAGGCGCAGTGAACGGACCAGTGCCACCGAGCGAACCGATCACCACCGTCAAATGCGTCGTCTGGGACCTGGACAACACGCTGTGGAAGGGCACCCTGCTCGAGGGTGACGACGTGGTCGTCGACGACCGGGTCTACGAGACCATCGTGGGTCTCGACTCCCGCGGCATCCTGCAGGCCGTCGCCAGCAAGAACGACCACGGCCCCGCCTGGCAGCGCCTCGAGGAGCTCGGCGTCGCCGAGTACTTCGTGGCCGCCAGGATCGGGTGGGGCCCGAAGTCGTCGTCGGTGCGGGAGATCGCCGACGAACTGAAGTTCGCCCACCACACGATCGCCTTCGTCGACGACCAGCCGGCGGAACGCGCGGAGGTGGTGTTCCACCTGCCGCAGGTGCGCTGCTACCCGGCCGAGTCGGTGTCCGAGCTGCTGACGCTGCCCGAGTTCACCCCGGCGACGGTGACGGTCGACTCGCGCCGTCGCCGCCAGATGTACCAGGCGAACGTGCGGCGCCAGGCCGAGCAGGAGTCGTTCGACGGGCCGTCGGAGGAGTTCCTGCGTTCGTTGGGCCTCGTGATGGAGATCGGCCGGGCCACTGCCGGCGACCTGTCTCGGATGGAGGAGCTGACGCTGCGTACGAGCCAGATGAACGCGACCGGTGTGCACTACTCCGACGCCGACCTGCGCGCGCTCCTGGACGACGCACGCCACGAGGTCCTCGCGGTGACGATGAGCGACCGCTTCGGGTCGCACGGCGCGGTCGGTGTCGCGCTGGTGGAGACCGGTGCGGCGGTGTGGCACCTGAAGCTCCTGGCCACCTCGTGCCGGGTCGTCTCGTTCGGGGCCGGCGCCACCGTGCTGAACTGGCTGGTCGACGAGGCGGCGACGGCCGGCGCCCATGTGGTCGCGGACTTCCGGCCGACGGCACGGAACCGGATCATGGAGGTCGCGTACCGCTTCGCCGGGTTCACCGACGAGCGCTGTGCGTGCCTTGCCGAACTGCCGCCGCCGGACGGCGGGGAGACGCAACGGCTGCACCTCACACCGGCACCGAGGCCGGCGCCCGGCACGATGCGGCTCAACGCCGTCCGGCTGGCCACGGCCTGACCTCGTCCGCGCCGACGCACACGAAGCCCGAACGCTCGCAGCCCCTCTCATCCGAGAGGGGCTGCGAGCGTTCGCGTCGCGCTACCGCCGTCCGACCGGCCGTGAGCCGATGCGTCACCTCTTACGGGCGAGGGTGATTCCGTCGGCCATCGTGAGCATCGAGACGTCCACCCGCTGGTCGTCGCGCAGCGAGGCGTTGAGCGCCCGCACCGCGGCGGTGTCCGGGTCCTGGCGGTCCGGGTCGACCACGCGGCCGAAGAAGAGCGTGTTGTCGATGACGATCAGCCCTTGCGGTCGGGTGAGCTTGAGCGCGGCCTCGTAGTACGTCCCGTAGTTGGCCTTGTCCGCGTCGATGAACACGAGGTCGAAGCTCTCGCCGCCGCGCTCGTCCGCGAGGGCGGCGAGCGTCTGGGTCGCGTCACCGATGCGGACGTCGATGCGGTCGGCGACTCCGGCGCGCTTCCAGTAGTCGGCGCCGATCGCCGGCCACCGGTCACTGAGGTCGAGGGTGACGACCGTGCCGTCCGGTGGCAGCGCACGCGCCATGCACAGGGTGCTGTAGCCGGTGAAGGTGCCGATCTCCAGCACCGATCCGGCCCCGGTCAGGCCGACGAGGAGCGCCAGCAGCTGGCCCTCCTCGGCCATGACCTGCATGGCCGAGCCGGCCGGCAACCCCGCGGTCTGCGCCCGGAGTTCGGCCAGTATCGGGTCCTCCCGCAGGGACACGGCGCGGACGTACTCGCGGATTTCCGGTGTCGCCATGATCTGATCTGCCATGGCGGCGACTCACTTCCTGGCGACGCAGGCGAACGACAGCGGGATCGGGTCGCCCGGGATCCGCCAGTTGTGGTCCCCGTCGGGCACCATCAGCGGGAGCCGCTGGCGCGCGTCGTAGGGAACCTCGCGGATGCGCTCGATGGTCAGGCCTTCGCCGATGAGCGCGTTCACCACCTCTTCCACGGACCACCGCCAGCCGTAGATGGAGTGCGTCTCGACCTCGACCTCGTCCTCGATCCGGTCGGCGTAGGTCGCGGACATCTCGTGGTGCACGTCCCGGGACTGGAACAGCGAGCGGGCCACCCGCAGCTCCCCGTCGACGTCGCCGAAGAGGGTGAGCATCGGGTGGATCTCCACGATCGTGAGGGTGCCGCCCGGCTTGACGAACCCTGCCGCGACCTTGGCCCAGCCGGTGATGTCGGGCAGGAACGAGAGGGTGCCGTAGCCGGTGAACACCATGTCGAACTGGCCGTCGAGCACTGTCGGTAAGTCGTAGAGGTTCGCCTGGACGAAGCTCGCGTCGAGGTCGAGCTCCCTGGCGAGGTTGCGAGCGATGTCGATCGCCTCGTCGGAGATGTCCATGCCGGTCACCTGCGCGCCCATACGGGCGAGCGAGAGCGCGTTGACGCCGATGTGGCACTGCAGTTCCAGCAGGGACTTACCGCGGACGTCGCCCAGCTCCTCCTGTTCCAGCCGGCGCAGCATGTTGTGCCCCTGCTTGAACCTGTCCACGTCGTAGTACGAGGACTGCATGTGTGCCCGCGCTCGCAGGTTGAAGCCTTCTCGGTTGGCCGATATTTTGTCGAGGTCGCTCATGGAGGTCATCGGTGCTTCCCTTCGGCGTGGATCGGTGGTTGTGGGCGGTCGCCGACGACCAGCGGGGCCAGATCGCGGCGGCTGGTCACCCCGAGCTTCTGGTAGGCGCGGCCCAGGTAGTTGTCGACGGTGCGGGCGGACAGCCCCAGCCGGTGCCCGATGGCGGGGCTGGTGAATCCGTTGGCGGCCAGCAGCGCGACGTCCCGCTCGCGGCTGGTGAGTCCGACCAGCGGGGCGGTGAGCTGCAACAGCGGGGTCGTCGCGTTCGGACACGCGATGGTGCCGGGGGGCGTGCAGGTGTGCCGTAGCGCGGCCGCGGCGGTGGCGGTCTCCGCGGCGAGCAGGTCCATCCCGAGTTCGGTGAACTTCGCCGTGGCGAAGTCCAGGGCTGCGGGATCGGAGCGGGCCAACGCGGCCGCGGCGCCGGCCATGGCCGGCACGACCGGCCCCGGTACCAGGTCGACGAGCGCGGCGAGGCGGTGTCGTACGGCGTTGGGATTGCCGAGACGGGCCACGTCGTAGCTTGCCGTGGCCTCGACGGCGTACTGGCCCAGGGCCATGGCGATGTCGGCCGCGGCGAGTGCCTGCCGGGCGGCGAGTGTGGTGTCCCCGCAGGCCGCCGTGGTCCACGCCTGGCTCAGGGTCAGCCACGGGAGGAACAGGCGACTTTCGGGTGCCTGGTCGGTGCGCTGCCGGGTCTGGTGTGCGCCGGCCTGGTCGCCGAACACGGCGAGTTCGGCCAGACGCGGTGCCAGCATGAGGCACGAGTTTCCGCCGTCGAACAGGCGCGAAGCGGCCTCCGCGTCGGCGATGGCGGTGGCGACGTTGGCGACCTGGCCGCGCAGCGTCAACCAGCCACCGGCGACCGCGATGTTTCCGGCGGCCACCTCGTCCCGGTACCCGTTCTCGGCTATCCGGCAGGCGTGGCGCACCTGGCCGGCCATCAGCAACGCGAAGCAGTGCGCGTAGCCGATCTCGGCGAACCAGGGCTGGCCCGGGTCGGGGCGGTCCACGGCCGCCGACGCCCGGTCGAACCGGCCGGCCGGGCTGGCCGCGACGACCACGGTGGTCACCGCCGGCCGGATCGCCCCCTCGGGCACCGGGCGGTCGCGCGGTACTTTCTCGTGTGCGGCCGGTGCCGCGTGGGTGCAGTCGTCCAGTAGCAGCAAGCCGGTCCAGTGTGCCTCGGCTACCGCACTGCCGATGTCGCCCAGGCCCCGGTGCGCGGTGTCGACACCGCCCGCTCCCCAGTACGGGATGGCTGCCGCGGTCACTGCCCAGTGGGTGCAGCGCGCTGTCGGGGCGTTGCCCGACGGCCGGTGGGGTGGCGATGGGGCCACCGCGACGGAACCGAATCGGCGTTCGGCCGATTCGTTCGCCGGTAACTTGCCGACGGCGCTGTTGCCGGCGATCACGACGCCGGCTCGAGCCGCCGGCCTTTTCTTGGCAATTGACTGCACAACAAAGTAACCCCCCTGTGCTGTAAAATGAGACCCTTCGTGCTGAGCCCACTGTCCGGATTGGACTGTGCGTGAGTGAGTGACGTCCCGTCGGCCCGGTGGTTCGGGCGAAACGACGTGACGTCACTATTCGTGGCGGCGTCCCGAATCGGTCTCTCGAGATCTGTATACGATTCGGGACGCCCGGACGGCAACCGGTATTCGCGGAGTCACTGCGGTGCCGTCAGGAACCGCAGTGATCCCGGGTCGCGCGACCCTTTTCCAGGGGGAACCCCCTAGCTGTCGATCGCCTTGTCGATGGGGGTCTCGCCGCCGACCACCACGTAGATGCGGCCGGCGGTGTCGGGCCGGTCGATGAGCGCCACGAGCACGGCGGCGACGTCTTCCCTGGCGACCTGGTCGAACCTGGCGTGCTGTGGCCCGACCCGGTTCCCGGTGGTGAGTTCGACGGTTCCGTCGCCGTTCGCGTCGGTGAGCACGCCGGGCCGCAGGACCGTCCAGTCGAGCGTGTTCCGGGCGAAGATGTGCTGTTCGGCGGCTCGCTTGGCCCGCAGGTAGACGGCGTACCCCTCGCCGATGCCGCGGTCGTCCGCGCAGCCCACGTTGATGGAGCTGACGTGCAGGAACCGTCGCACACCGGCCTGTTCCGCCGCGTCCATGACGAGCACGACAGCGGCCCGGTCCATCTTGTCCCGGCGTGCGGAGGTGGCGCTGTTGCCCGAGCCGGCCGAGAAGACGACGGCGTCCGCGCCGGCAAGGGCCGCGGCCACCTCGTCCACCGTGGCGTGCTCGAGATCGAGCACGACGGCCTCCCCGCCGGTCTTTTCGATGTCGTCGACGTGGCGGGGATTGCGCACGATGCCCACGACGGAGTCGCCACGTTCGGCGAGGCGCCGAGTCAACCGCAGGGCGATCTTTCCGTGGCCGCCGGCGATGACAATCTTCATTCGATACCCTTTTCCCCGGAATCGGTGCTTCGGGTTTCCCCGGATTCGGTGCTGCGGGTGTGTAGCGCTAACCCGCCGAGCCTGCGCCGTGACGAATGATCAGGGCCGGCAGCCTGGCCCAGCCCGTCATTGACGTGCACGTTCTGACAAGGAACTGATGCCGTCGTCCTGCCGGCCGCCGTGGCGACCTCAAACGCGTCACTCGAATGGTGAATGAGTCAAGCATCGGTCCCGCCTATCGGTCAATGGTCAATCGGGTCGGCGCCGTTGTCCCGGGGGCTGACGTCGGGCTGGGGCCGGGCGGCGAGTGACCACAGGTAGCTCAGCGGCTCGCCGTCGGGTTCGTCGGTGTACTCGGCGATCAGGTCCTGGATCCGGTTGCGCAGCGACTCCACGGACTCGGGCCGCAACCGCAGTACGCCCCTCTTGGCGCCACGGCCGGAGTCCTTGCCCGCGGCGATCAGTTCGGTGCGGTGGGCGCCGATCACGGCCAGGTCGACCTGCTGGGCCAGGCCGGCGTCGTCGGGCAGGATGATCAGGCCCCGGGAGCGTGCGGTCGCGCGGTAGGGCCGTTGCAGCGCGCCGTGCTCACCGGTGCAAACCGCTTCGGGGACAAGGAAGTTCGTCTTCACCAGGGCGCGGACGTGGCGCAGGGTCGTCGCGGGAGCAAGGTCGAGTTCGACCGACAGCTCCTTGTTGGTGAAGGCACGCTCCAGGCACAGCCGCAGGATGCGCCAGCGGACCGGGTGCCCGAGTGCTTTGAGATCTTCGATCGTCGCTTCCACAGCGGCACCCTACCTTGCCAAGCCCGCGCTGGTTTGCTTGACTACTATCGATTTCATTCTGTGCAATCGGTTGGAGGGTCTGTGATCGAGCAGCTCCGGGACTGGGTGGGCAGCCGGGACCTGGATGGTGAGCTGGCGGACTGGATCTCCCGGCCGAGCGTGAGCCGGACCGGCGAGGGCATGGCCGAGGCCGCGGCCCACGGTCTTCGGCTGTTACGTGCGTCGGGCCTGGAGGCCCGATTGGTCGAGACCGGTGGCTGGCCCGCGCTGGTGGGGACGGCGGACGGGCCCGGGCCGCACGTGCTGATCTACGGTCACTACGACGTACAGCCGGCCGGGCCGCTCGAGCTGTGGACGACGCCGCCGTTCGTGCCGTCGATCCGTGACGGCCGGATGTACGGGCGTGGCACCGGCGACAACAAGGGGCAGCATCTCGCGCAACTGCTGGGGCTGCGTGCCCTGCGGGACCTGACCGGCGGATTCCCCTGCCGTGTCACGGTGTTGCTCGACGGCGAGGAGGAGATCGGCAGCCCCAACCTGGCCGCGGCCGTACGCCAGGTCGGCCGGCCCGATCTGGTGATCTGGAGCGACGGGCCCGTGCACGACTCGGGCCGGGCGTGCGTGGTCCTCGGCGTGCGCGGAATCCTGATGTTCGAACTGCGTGCGCGAGGCGCGAACCGGCCGCTGCACTCGGGGAACTGGGGCGGAGTCGCGCCGAACCCGGCGTGGGCGCTGGTGCAGCTGCTGGCCACCATGCGGTCGGCGGACGGGACCGTGACCGTGCCCGGATTCGCCGACGGCGTCCCGCCGTTGACCGGTGGTCAGCGTGCCGCCCTGGCGGATCTTCCGGTGGACGTGGCCGCCACGCTCGAAGCGATCGGGGCCGCCGGCATGGAGCCGCCGGCCGAGCTGGGATTCCACGAACGCCTGGCCGCGCCCACCCTGACCGTGAACTCGTTGACCTGCGCGGATTCCGGCGACCACCGCGCGGTGATCCCCGACGTCGCCATCGCCCGGTGTGAGGCCCGGTTGGTCGGCGGCCAGACACCGGACCAGGTCGCCGACGCCATCCGGCGGCACGTCGCAAAGTACGCTCCCGATGTCGAGTTCGTGACTGACGCGGCCATGGCACCCTCCACCACACTACCCGAAACCCCTTACACGGCAACGATTCTCCAGGCGGTCGAGGACGTGCTCGGGCAACGGCCGCTGCTGGTTCCCTCGCTCGGCGGAAGCCTGCCGATCGCCGTGCTCAGCGATGAGCTCTCCTGCCCCTGCTACGGCGTGCCGTTGGCCAACGTCGACGAGGCCAACCACGCACCCGACGAGAACTTCGACCTCGACCGGTTCCGCCGTGGAATCGTCGCCGCGGCGACGATCCAGCTCGCACTGGCGGCGCACTCATGACCGTCTGGGGGGCCTGGCCCGCGAAGGAGGGCTTCGCGTACGTCAGCGACGAGTCCGGCCGGCCGCAGCCGTGGTTCCAGACCTGGGCGGGGCAGCGGCGGATGCTCCCGATCGACGGCGCGGTCACCCGGCTGGCGTGGCGGCCCGACGAGACCCGCCTGCTCGTGGTGACGGACGTGACCGGCGGCCAGGACTACCGGCTGGCCGAACTCGACCCGGCCACCGGCGAGTCGGAGTGGATAGCGGCGGAACCCGGGGTCCGGCGCGAGATCGGCGTGCCGTACTCCAGCGGAAGCCGGCCGTACAGCCCCGACGGGCGCCTGCTCGCGTACGCCACCAGCGCGCGCGACGTCACCTGTCTCGACGTCTACGTACGGGACCTGACGACCGGCGAGTCCAGGATGGTCCTGGAGGGCGACGACCGGTACGTGCCGATATGTTTCTCACCGGACTCCAGGTACCTGCTCGTTCTGAGGTTCCACCAGAACACCGACCAGGACCTGTTCGCCTGCGATCTCGCGACCGGCCGCACCCAGCACCTCACCCCGCACGAGGGCCCGGCGAAGTACCAGCCGGGCGGGTGGAACGAGGACGGGATCTACGTGTGCACCACCGAGGGCCGTGACTTCCTCGGTGTCGCCCTGCTCGTCCCCGGCCGGCCGCTGCAGTGGATCGCCACGCCGGACGCCGACGTGGAGAACGTGATCGTGGGCCCGCAGGTCGTCTGGGCCCTGCCCCAGGACCAGCGCACGATCCTGTGCACACCGCAGACCACGGTCGAACTGCCCGGATTCGCCTCCCAGCCGTTCGGCTACGACGGCTTCGTGCCGCGGTTCGCCGGAGAGCGCCTGCTCGCACAGGTCGGCGCCGGCGACCGGGCGACCGAGTTCTTCCTGGTCGACCTGGCAACCGGCGAGTCACACCGGCTCACCGACTTCAGCGACGAGCTGCCGGACGACCTCGTCGCACCGGAGACGGTCTGGTTCACCGGAGCGGACGGGCTGGAGATATCCGGACTGCTGTACCGCCCGCGCTCGACGACCGGTCCCGTCCCCGCGGTGCTGACCATCCACGGCGGCCCGGAGTGGGCCGCGCTGGCGGTCCACGACCCGCTGATCCAGCGCATGGTGCGAGCCGGAATCGCCGTGCTGGCGCCGAACGTGCGCGGCTCGACCGGACGGGGGCTGGCCTACCAGCGGCTGATCTACCGCGACTGGGGACGCGGCGACCTGGCCGACTTCGAAGCCGCCGCACGGTTCCTGCGAAGCCTGGACTGGGTGGACGGCGACAGGCTCGGCGTCCACGGGATGTCCTACGGCGGGTTCGCCGCGCTCAGCTGCCTGACGAGGCTGCCGCACCACTGGCGGGCCGGCGTCGTGATCTGCGGGCCGGCGGACCTCGAATCGGACGTCCGGGCCCTGCCACCGACATGGAGCCGACGGGTCGTGGAGTGGATCGGCGACGTCGACGACCCGGCGGACCTGGCGAGACTGAGGGCAGCGAGCCCGCTGACCCACGCGGCGCACATCCGGGCGCCGCTGCTGCTGGCACACGCGGTGGACGACACCACAGTCGTCATCAACGGCACCGAACAGCTGTACAAGACGCTGACCGGACTGGACAAGACCGTGCGGTTCATCCGCCTTTCCCGCGGTCACCTCCCGGACGACCGCGAGGAACGGGACGAACTCGACGCCGCTGTCGTCCAGTGGTTCCGCGACCACCTCGAGCCGCGCCCCAACGGCGCGAGAACGGCCGCACCGGCGCAGTCCCGCCAGGGGTACTGAAAACGACTGAGGGGGCACGCATTCATGAAAACAGCCGTCGTCGGCGCCTGCGGGGGCGGGAAGACCACGCACCGCCGAAGAAAGCCGGCCGACCGGCGGCTTCGTCTCCGACGGTTCCGTGGCGCGTAAGCGGATCCACGACAAGCTGCACAGACTGTCACGGATACCTCACCGGATCACGACCACGCTCCACGAAGAGGTCGTCGACCAGCTCGGGTTGCTGATGAAGCACGACGCGAAGACCTACCACGCGCCGGTGCACCTGCCTGCCGAAACTCCCCTGACCGAATGTCTCGAGTCCCACCACCGAAGGCGTACCCGATGACGCACGGCGCAAGCACCGAACCAGTCGACGCCGCGCCGCCCGTCCTACGCCCGTTACCGACCAGCACCCGAAAAACCCAGAAGGGATAGGGACAGATCATGTCTCCTGCAGTCCCCGGCGCCGGGGCGCCACCCCGCCGACGCCTCGGCTTGATCCTGGCACTGCTGGCTTTCGCCCAGTGCATCTACGCCATTGACTACAGCATCGTTTTCGTGGCACTGCCCGAGATCCGCACCGGCGTCGGCTTCTCCGCGCAGAACCTCCAGTGGGTCGTCAGCGCCTACGCCGTCGCCTTCGGCGGCTTCCTGCTGCTCGGCGGCCGTGCGGCGGACCTGTTCGGACGCCGCCGGATGTTCGCCTTCGGCCTGTTCCTGTACGCGGTCTCCTCACTCGCCGGAGGGCTCGCGGGCGACCCGACGACCTTGATCATCGCGCGTGCGGTGCAGGGCATCGGCGGCGCCTTCCTCGCCCCCGCAACGCTCTCCCTGGTCACCACGACCTTCGCCGAAGGCCCCGAGCGCAACCGCGCGCTGGCGATCTGGGGCGGCGCCGGCGGCAGCGGCATGATCCTCGGCTCGCTCCTCGGCGGCGTACTGACCGGCAGCTTCGGCTGGGCGTCGATCTTCTTCGCCAACGTCCCGCTCGCCGGTGGCGCCATGCTGCTCACCTTCGCCATCATCCCGAAGGACACCGACCTGGGGGCCTCCGGGCGCAAGTTCGACCTGCCCGGTGCGCTGACCGCGACCGTCGGATCGACACTGCTGGTGTTCACCCTCGTCCAGGGACCGGTGTCGGGCTGGACCTCGCCGACGATCCTGATCACCGCGGCCATCGCGGTGGCCGTGCTCGCCGCGTTCTTCACCATCGAGGGCCGCGGCCGCGACCCGCTGCTGCCGCTGCGCCTGTTCCGCAACCGCAACCTGAGCACCGGTACCGTCGTCACCTTCATCTTCATGGGGACCTTCGGCGCGCTGCCCTACTTCTACACCCTCTACTTCCAGAGCGTGCACGGCTACTCCGCGACGAAGAGCGGTCTCGCCTTCCTCGTGCCGTGCGTGGGGGTGCTCATCGGCAACCTGTCCGGCGGGAAGCTGGCCACCCGCTTCGGGGTGCGTGCCACGCTGATCGGCGCGCTCCTCATGGGTGTCGTCGGCACCGTGGCCTTCGCGTTCTCCGTCTCGCCGTCCGGTACGTACCTGGAGCTGGTGCCGGGCGTGCTCATCCTCAGCCTCGGGCAGGGCACCGTGTTCACCGCGATGTACGCGGCGGCGACCACCGGGGTCGCGGCAGAGGACCAGGGCATCGCCTCGGGTGTCGCGGCGACGGGCCAGCAGGTCGGTGCCGCGGTCGGCCTCGCCGCCCTGGTGGCGGTCGCCAACTCCGGTCACGAAGGACTGACCGGTGAGGCGCTGCGCGTCGCCACCGCCGACGGTGTGCGCTCCGCCATGTGGGCCGGCGTGGCCGGCATGGTGATGATCGTGCTGGTCGCGCTGAACTTCCGGCGCAACGCGGCGGTCGTGGCCCCCGAGGTGTCCGAGAAGCAGCACGACGACGTGGCGTCCGCCGTCTGACCTCCTGACATGAATAAGTAAAAGATGATTCCACTTCGTGTTCACTGCGCACGGGTGGAATCACCTTTTATTTCCCCGACCGTGACGCCAAGGCAGGTACGCACCGCACCACCCCCCCCACCACGCACCGCGAACACCCTCAGGCACCCGAACGAGAAGGAGGCACAACCCCATGCACCAGACCGTGAACGTGGTCGGTGTCGGCGGTTCGAGCCGGCCCGGATCAACCGCCGAGCAGGCCCTGCGGGTGGTCCTGGACGCGGCGCAACGACGCGGCGCAGCAGTGCAGCTGATCCCCGGCCCCGCACTGGCCATGCCGCTGTACGACCCCCGGCACGGCGTCACCGCACCGCAGGCCAGACGGCTCCTGTCGGCCATAGCCGGCGCCGACGCCCTCGTCCTCGCCAGCCCCGCCTACCACGGCGGGATCTCCGGCCTGGTGAAGAACGCCCTGGACTACGTCGAGGAGTTACGCGAGGACACCCGTCCCTACTTCAGCGAACGGGCCGTCGGATGCGTGGCGGTCGCCAACGGCTGGCAGGGCGCCGTCTCCACACTGGCCGCGCTGCGCGACGTGACCCATGCGCTGCGCGGCTGGCCCACGCCGCTGGGCGCCGCGATCAACACGTCGGTGGCACGCTTCTCACCCGCCGGAGACTGCAAGGACAGCCACGTCCAAGGACAGCTGGAGGAGATGGCGGCGCAGGTCGTCGAGTTCGCCACGATGCGCGTCCTCGCGAGCTCCGGGACGGAAAGCGTCCGGTGAGCGTCACCGCCGCCCGGCGCCCGCTCGCCCAGGGCGCGCTCACGATCCCGCGACCGGTCCCCGGCGCGGCCGTGCGGCTGTTCCTCTTCCACCACGCGGGCGGTTCACATCTGCTCTACCAGGGCTGGGAGTCGGCCTTTCCCGCCGACTGGGAGGTGTGCCTCCTGGACGCCCCCGGGCGCGGACGTCTTCGCGGCGACCCGCTGATCGACACCGGCGAGGGCCTCGTGGACTTCTTCCTGCACGAGCTGGAGCCGTGGACGGACCGCCCGTACGCCTTCTTCGGACACAGCATGGGCGCACTGGTCGCCTACGAACTGACACGGCGCCTCGCCAACGCCGGACAGCACCCACCGGTGTGGACCGGCCTGTCCTCCTGCGCAGCGCCCAGCCCCGCCGAACAAGCGCAAGCCCCCCACCCATCGACCCAAGCCCAACTGCGTGACTGGCTCAGGTCCACAGGAGGCACACCCGCCGAGATCCTCGACACCCCCTGCCTGTGGCGGCTCTTCGAACCCGTCCTCCGCAACGACATCGCGCTGGTGAACACCTGGCGCCCGGCCCCGGACACCACGCCCCTGCCCGTCGCCGTCTCCGCCTTCGGCGGCACCCAGGACACCGTCGTGAGAAAAGAACGCCTCGCAGCCTGGGCCGCCCACACCCGGCGATTCCACGGACCGCACCTGTACCACGGCGGCCACTTCTACCTGCACACCCACGCGCACTCGGTCGCCGGCCGCATCATCGAAGCCGTCACCGCGAACCGCACAACTTCCGCACCCCCCACCCCACAAGGGAAACCGTTGCGCGGCCACTCACCCTGCCGAACACCATGACGCACGACGACCCGCTGCCGCGCGCAATACCGGCCGCCGAGCGACCGCACGGCACACGGACCGCCGAGCACCGCCAGCCCCGACACCGGACCGGCCCACAGCTCTTCCCCACCAGGCGACCGAGCCCTCGTCGCGTCGACCGCGCGAGGCCCCGCGGCGCCTCGGTCCAAGAATCGGTCCTACACAACCCCCGCGCCTGGCAGGGTCGTCGATCCTGATCGGCGGGAGTGCGCAGGCCGATCCCGGAGCGCCGGTGTTCGTGGTGTAGTACGAGGTGAATCCGTCGAACCACTCGCTGGCGTGTGCGAGCGAGGCGAACCGCCGCAGGCAATCCGGCGCGTACTTCGTGATCGTGAACCGGCTCTCGCCCTATGGGCTGTCATTGCTGCCCCTAGCAGGGGAGTGGTTCCTGATGACGCCGAGGCCGACCAGCAACTGGGAGACCTTCTCGGAGGTCATCAAGGTGCCGCAGTCGCCGTGCACGGTCTCGAGCACGATGCCGTCGCGTTCGATGGCCTCGCGGATCAACTCCTCGGCCTCCGATCGGCCGTCGGCCGCCGCGATCAGGAAATCCGCGCCGTCCAGCAGGCATGGTCCACAGCCGGCCTCGACACGGCCGCACAAGAATCGACGGGCCGTCAGAACAGCGAAAGTCCACCCTGAGCCCGGCCATATATCGGATGGCGTTCATGGAATGCTCCTGGCACTCTGAACAACTGGGCAGCAGGGGACGAAAGTTGGAGGGAAACCGCCACTCTGGGCCGGTTCTGCTTCATCGGCTCGATCCCCGAATCGGCCTTGGACTGCCCCCACACCGCCACTCTCGACATACCACCCACGTGGCCCTCAGGGAGGAATCGATGCGCAAGACCCTCAAAGCTGCCGCCATAGCCATAGCCACCACCGCTGCCCTCACCTTCGCGACACCGATCGCCGGTGCCACCACCGCGACCCCCGCCGGAGCCACCACGGCCTGCACCGACCTGTACACCGACGGGAACTGGGAAGCCCAGGTGTGCAAGTCCTGGTGGCGGGTGCGCCCCGGCATCTATAACGGCAAGTGGTGGAGCCCCAACAGCGACCACCGCCGCACTACCAAGTTCTATGTCAACCTGGACGGTCAGGAACGACGCGTCTATCGCGATCACGGCACGTTCACCGGAGCTCGCTATCTCTTGCTGCAGGTCTGCTCCGGCGATGATTCCGCCCCTGGGTGCTCCGGCTGGTGGTAGACCACCAGCCGCGCACACATCGAAGCCCCCGCCCCGGACGGACTGGGTAAACGGGGCTTCAGTGGGCGTTTTGGCATATCCAGTCCTGTAAGTGGCTTATGGTAGCGCCGCTTTAGTGATGTTATGCACGATAGATGAATAACGTCCTCCCTCTCGCCGGAGGAGCGACTGTCTGTCTCGCCTGCATCTACGCCCTGAAGTCCGTCTGGTTCGAAGAAGTCATAGAAACGCCGATCTGGCAGTGGAACGGGATCCTCCGTCCCATCTGTGCTGACGCTGTTTCATGACCGAGCGCAAGCCGTACCCGAGCGACCTATCCGACGCCCGATGGGCCCTCATCGAGCCGATTCTGACGGCATGGAGAAAAGCCAGGCTCGACCGTCGGCCGACCGGCCAGCCCGCAAAGGTCGAACTTCGCGACGTCTTCAACGCAATCCTCTACGTCAACCGGACCGGAATCCCCTGGAAGTACCTCCCGCACGACTTCCCCAACCACGGCACCGTCTACGCCTACTACGCCGCCTGGCGCGATGAGGGGCATCTTCGCCCAACTCAACTACGACCTCACTGGATTGGCCCGGGTGAAGGAAGGGCGCAAGCCTGAGCCGACCGCCTCGGTAATCGACACCCAGAGCGTCAAGACCTCCACCAACGTTCCCCTGACCAGCCAGGGAACTGATGCCGCGAAGAAAATCGTCGGCCGAAAGAGAGGCATCCTCACCGACACCATCGGACTCATCCTCGCCGTCACCGTCACCGCCGCGAGCCTGTCCGAGAACGCCCTGGGAATACGCCTCCTCAACCAGGCCAAGAAGACCTACCCAAGCATCTCCAAGAGCTGGGTCGACACCGGCTTCAAGAACGCCGTGATCGAGCACGGCGCACGCTTGGGCATCGACGTCGAGGTCGTCCACCGGAAGTCCGACGTCCCCGGATTTCACGTGGTGAAAAGGCGGTGGGTGGTCGAACGGAGTCTGGGGTGGATCATGCAGCGCCGCCGGCTGGCCCGCGACTACGAGACACTGTCGACCAGCTCCGAAGCCATGATCCACATCGCCTCGATCGACAACCTCGCCAAGCGCATAACGGACGAAACCACACCAACCTGGCGAGGAACCTACTAGGACATAAAGGGCAAACTACTCTCATCAAATGCCCACTCAAAGCTCTACCAGGCCACCCCGAGAGCCTCCAGCTGCCCGAGCTGCTCCGGGCTGAGCTTGTCCCGGCGGGCCTTCTGGATGTTCAGCCAGGACCCGAGGGACACCCCGTCCTCCTTGTGAGTGCGCGGCACCCGGACGTGCCCCTCGCGCTCGACGAAGGCCGCGAGCGCCGCCAGGCCGGCACCGAACCGGTCAGCGCGCGACACCTTCGGCTTCGCCGCGGCCGCCGCCCGCGCGGCAGCCAGCTCCTGGCCCTGCTCGATGCCGAGCGCCGCGAGCAGGGCCTGCTGCTCCTGGTCGAGCTCGGCGGGCCGGCCCGCTGTGCCCGCATCCACCGGCCAAGCTGCTCGTCCTCGAAGGCGGTTACCAGTAGCAGGGCCGGCCAGTCGGCGTGGTCCGTCGGACTCGAGCCACCACTGCCGGGTGGCAACGTGGGTGCGCTGCCAGGTGGTCGGCGTGAGGCTGCGTCTCGCTGTCGTGGGTGTAGCGGAGGATGGCGCTGCTGCGGGCGGGGGAGTACCGCACAGCTTCCGGCCGGCCGTCAGTGGCTTCCGCCCGACGGTTCGGACGGCGGGTGATGTGTGTGTTTGGTCCGTGTTCGGGGCGAGGTCGGGCGGGACCAGCGGGCTTTCCACCAGGCGAGCCGGTCGGCGGAGTCCTGCGGGAGAATCAGCTGCATGGCGATGGCAAGGAACGCCAGGACCGAGCTGAGCCCGACCAGCCACCAGGGCGCGCCGGCGGTCGCGGACACGATGGTGCCCAGGCCCGGCAGCATGGATGCCGCGGCCGTCCGGCGGTGAGCCACGGTCTTCGGTCGGTTTGATCGTTGATCCATGGCTTCACGGTCGACCGTGGTCCGGTCTTGCGGAAGTGGAAAGCCTCCTGTTCCCGGGCACTGGCAATTTCTGCATCGCGACGAGGTGGCACAATTCCCGGAACGGATGTCAACTGCCAAGCGGGGAACGGGTGGAAGGCCAAGCGAACAGCGGCGAGGACAGGAACAAGGCGACCACCAAGGCAGGTCGCGACTATGCGTCCGCACTGAGGGATGCTTTCGACCAGTGCGTCAAAGCCGGTGGTGTTACGCAGGATCGGTTAGCCAGAGCGGTGAAGTACGCACCGGCGACGGTCTCGCGTTACCTGTCCGGCCAGAGAACCGCCCCGCGTCAGTTCCTGAACGGCTTCCTGAGCTTCCTGGACGCCCATGGCGCTCCGGTCGACGACACACGCCGCCTGCATGACCTGCGCCGCGCAGCCCAGGCGGCGGGTTCGGCCTCCGAGCAGGTCCTCGTCTTGCAGGAGTTTCTCGAGCAGGCGCGGTCCAAGGTCAAGGAACTGGAGTCCCTCCTCCAGGACGAACAGGTGGAACACGCTGAGGAACGCCGCGCGGCAGCCGCCGACCTGCAGACCAGGATCACCGCTCACCAAGCCGAGGCCGAGCGGTTGTACCAGCTCCTGGAGCGCGAGCGGACCGAACGTGCCAACGAGCGGCACGCCGCGGCCGCCGAAACCCAGGCCCTCACCGCCAGCGTTGAGCGCTCCGAGGCCACCCGAACCGCCCTGGAGAAGCAGCTGGCCGAGCAGCGCGGCCAGCTCGATGCCGCCGCCACGCTCGTACGCGGGCTGCACACCGACCTCGAGCACGCCGACAGACGCGCCACCACCGCCGAATCCCAGCTCGTCACCGTACGGCGGGAACTGCGCACGCTTCGCCGCCAGGTCGAGCAGCTCCAGGCCGAACCGGCACCGGCCGACGCCGTTCCCGGTCCGGAAATGCTGGCGACTGCACAGGCCCGAGTCCACTCTTCGGATCAGCGTTACGCCGGCGCAGGCCGGCAGACCACCCGCCCCGTGCCCCCGCGTGGGCGCGCACGAGGCGGCCCCGGCCCTTTCCGCAAGCCCCGGCGCCCATTGGTCTCCGATACCCCGCAGCGGATGGGACGGGCCGCAGAAACGGTCATGGGGGTGCTCGCCGCCACGGCCATAGCCGCACAGCTCGGCACCTACCGGTGGGTGGCATCCCATGGGGACTCAACCCACTCCCTGCCAGCCCACGTCGGACACACAGCGTTTGCCATATTTCTCCTGGGCACCTCCATGGCTCCGTTCCTCGTTCTCCTGACCGAAGCGGCCCTCGCTCCCCTCACATGGGAGGACAAGGAGTGGGATCTGTTCGGGGCCTACTTCCACATCCGACCGGACTCGGCAAGCGCGGGTGAGCGACTGCGCCTATGGCTCACCTTGTTCGTCACGAGATCATTCTCCAGGGGCCCCACCCCGAGCCGCGTCTTCAACACCATCAAAGCGGCCGGTGCCGCGGCCGTCCCGACGGGCGTCCTCTGGGGCGAACTCAGCCGCAACGCGGGACAGCTGATCACCCGCTTCACTTCCCTGGCCCCTTTGATCATCCTCGGCCTCGCCGTCCTCGCCCTTCTGCGCTGGATCGCCGGGTCCATCCGTGGCCGGTAATCCGGCATCTGCCACTTCTGCCAGCTGAAGGCAGTCCGCGCGTTCCAGGGCAGGGTCGCAGAGTTCCCCGTAAGTACCACCGCAGGTGGCACCGTGGGCAGTTGCGCAGGTACCACCGTAGGTACCACGCCGCTCCCGGCCGCGTCCGCGCGTTTCCGCAGGTCACCAGCCATTTCCCGGTGGCCGGTAAATCCGACAACCCCTAATCCGATGTGAAGGCGGTTCCAGATCGCTCGGTAAGGGCGGCCCTGGATCTGTCTGGCGCGACACCTGATCATCTTGTGGCTCATGATGCCTTCAGACAGAGCGGTGCTGTCGCGGTTGGTGGGTTTCGTGGTGGTCGCGTGGGTGCCGGGCCGATGCCTGGACAACCCTTGACCTGCGAGGTCCGTAAAGAAGAGCGGCGCTGTCCGGCCCCTTCGGGCCGCCGCGAAACCCACTGGTGATCGTGTTTCCGTGGTCATGGTGCGAGCCCGTTCCAGGGATGACCCCTTCTTGATCTCTGCGAGCCTTCGAGCTCTGACGCAGACGGGGGCCCCGGGGCGCGCTGGTGTCATGAACGGCTACTGAGATGGCGGACCGAAGAGTCCTGGGATTAGGGCGCCGCGTGACCCGCGTGTGCTCGTGGCCTGCGAAAACAGGCAACGTTGGGAGAGTCGGTTGAAGATCTTCTGCGGTATCGACTGGGCCGAATCGCATCACGACGTCGCCCTGGTCGACGACGCCGGATCGCTGGTGGCCAAGCGCCGGATCACCGACGACGCGGCCGGCTACCGGCTGCTGCTGGACCTGCTCGCCGAACACGGCGACACCCCGGCGGCGCCGATCCCGGTGGCGATCGAGACCAGCCACGGCCTGCTGGTGGCCGTCCTGCGCACCGGCCGGCGGCAGGTGTTCGCGATCAACCCGCTCGCCGCCGCCCGCTACCGCGATCGGCACGGCGTCTCCCGCGGACACCCGTGATCCCTGTGCGTGGCCAGGGACGCGACATGGCGCGGGACCGTCATTTCTGGTAGCCGTCGCCGAAGCCTCCGCCGTTCCGTCCAGGGACGGTCACGCGCCCGCAGTAGCCGGTGCCGCGCCTCCGCACGCCCAGACTCAGAAGCGACTGCGTGTTTTACGTGACGCAGGTGTTGCCGACACGTGTTAGTTTTTACTCATGCGAGTAAATCCATTGGACGCGGCCGCTCCGGAGAACAGCCGGAGCTTCACCACCGACGCGCGGCGCGCCCAGATCGTCGCCGCCGCGATCGAGACCGTCGCCGAACTCGGCTACGCCCGCGCCTCGTTCGCGCAGATCGCCAAACGGGCCAAGCTCTCCAGCGTGCGGCTGATCTCGTACCACTTCGACGACAAGGAGGACCTGTTCCAGGCCCTGGTCGACACCGTCCAGGAACAGGCGCGGGTCGCCATGCAGCCGCGCATCCGCGCGCACACCGAACCGGCCGCAATGCTGGCCGCCTACATCGAGGCGAACCTGGAGTTCCTGGCGGAGCACCCTGTGGAGGTACGGGCACTGGTGGACGTCCTGGCCAACGCCCGCCGGGAGGACGGCAGCCCGCTGGTCAGCTCGGCGGGCTTCGACACCCCCGTCGCGCTGCTGGTGCAGCACCTGCGGGACGGCCAGCGCAGCGGCGCCTTCCGCCGGTTCGACGCGGAGGCGATGGCCACCGCGATCCGCGCCTCGATCGATGCGGCCGCAGGCCGGCTCGCCGCCGGGGACGACTTCGACCCGCGCGCCTACGGGCGCGAACTGGTCACCCTGTTCGCCCTCGCGACCAGGAACCAGGAGACGTCGTGACCGTCCACGCCGCTCCGCGCCCCTGGTCCCGCCTCTTCTTACCGCCGCTGCTCGACCTCGTCCTGCCGCTCGGCCTCTACTACGGGCTGCGCCTCGCGGGCGTGGACCAGTGGTGGTCCCTGCTCTGGTCGGCCGCACTGCCGGCGGCCACGATCCTCGTCCGGCTGGTTCGCACTCGCCGTCTCGACTTCCTGGCCCTGCTGATCCTCAGCATGATCGGTCTTGGGCTGGTGCTCTCCTCGCTCACCGGCGACCCGCGCGCCCTGCTGGTCCGCGAGGCCTGGACGGGCATGCTCGGCGGACTGATCGGCGCCTGGCTGCTGGCCTCGGTCGGTTACGGACGCCCGGCTCTGATGGTCGTCTTCCGCTCCTTCGTGCATGCCAAGGCGGGCGAGGACGGGCTGCGCGCCTGGGAAGGACGCTGGCACCAGGACGCCGCCTTCCGCCACGGCCTGCGAGTGATCACCGCGGTGTGGGGCGCGGCCAGCCTGCTCAACGCCCTCGCCCAGCTCGCCTTCGCCTACCTGCTGCCGGTGGACGCCGCCCCTGCGGCCATGCACGCGTGCTGGCCGGTCATCGCCACGCCGCTGTTCGTCTTCCACCTCGCGTACACCAAGCGCCACGGCCTGCGGGCCTGAGCGGAACGGGACCTTCCCTTGACCACCACAGCCCCCGTCGACCGCTTACGGCTCTTCCCAGAGCCCAACCTCGACCTCCAGACCCGCGCTGCCCTCGGTGCCACCGCCTACCGGGCCGCCGAAGCCGGGGAGCTCCTGGCAGCCGTCGACCGCATCAACCGGGCCGGACTGTCCGGCCGCGGCTACCACGAGGAGTTCCTCGCCCTCGGCCGCCGCACCGCCGTCGCCGCGGAAACCGCCCTCCGCTCAGGCCGCACGATCGGCGCCCGCGACGCCTACCTGCGTGCCGCCAAGTACCTGTCCCTGGCGTTGTTCTCCGTTCTCGGCAGCGCCCGGCCGGCCGACGAACCGGCGGTCTTCGCCGAGATGCAGGCCTGCTGGCACCGCGCGGGCGAACTCCTCGACCCGCCCGTACAACGGCTCCGCATCCCGTACCAGGGCGTCGGACTGCCCGCCTACCTCCTCACGCCCCCGGGGACACCCCGGCGCCGGCCCACCCTCATCCTCGTCAACGGCAGCGACGCCCAGAGCATCGACCTCTACGCCTTCGGCGCCTGCGCAGCGATCGAACGCGACTGGAACGCCCTGATCCTGGAGGGGCCCGGGCAGGGCAGCCTGCTCTTCGAGCACGCAATCCCCTTCCGTCCCGACTGGGAACACGTCATACATCCGGTCGTCGATCACCTCCTGTGCTCCCCGCTGGTCGACCCCGACCGGATCGCCCTGACCGGCTGGAGCATGAGCGGCATCCTCGCCATCCGCGCGGCCGCCTTCGAACCCCGGCTCGCCGCCGTTGTCGCCGACCCAGGCGCCGTCGACAACTGGCTCGCCTGGCCCAAGACCTGGCGCAACCTCGCCGACCATCCCGACCCGGAAGCCGTCAACCGGCACTGGCAGGAGGCCGTCCTCCCGCAACTCGGCCAGGCCACCCCGCTGCTCGCCAAACGCGCCGAGATCTTCGGGCCCCAGTTCCTGCACGACGCCCGCGCAGGCCGGGCGCCCCAGGACCTCTGGCAACTCGCCCGCGCCATCCGCCAGTTCCGCTGCGACGACGTGGCACACCTCGTCACCTGCCCGACCCTCGTCCTCGGCTACGAAACCGAGGCCCTCATCCCGGACCAGGACACGCACCTCTTCGACCTCCTCCGCTGCCCCAAACAGCACACCATCCTGACCACCGCCCAGGGCGCCGGCGACCACTGCGCCCCCATGGCCCCCCAACTGCGGAACACCCTCGTCCTCGACTGGCTGGAGCGCACCCTGGCCTGACCTCCTTCCCCGGCGGCCCGGCCCGGCCCACCGGACGCCACCGCCGGACGTGACGCGGGTCTGTCCCGTTGACTGGTTGCCCGCGCACGGGGGACCAGGCTGTTCGGTCGGGGGTTCGGCTCGTGGTCCGGTACGGGATCCGGCTGGGGGTTCGGTCCGCAGCGCGGTTCGGCCACCGGCCTCCGACCGAGCTTGCCGCCTGTTTGCGCTGCTCATCGGGGGTGACGGGCCGAACTCACCACCCGACTTACCTTCCTGGGCCCCTGCCTGGTGGTTGTGGTGGGTGGGTTGGGGCGTTGGTCGGTGTGGTCGGGCGCTGCGCTGTGCTGTGCTCTTGTTCTCGCGTCCGGCTGGTGCCGGCCGCTCGTGTGGGTGGGGCGGGCGGCGGTGGCGGTCAGGCGGGCTTTGGGGGTGGGGGCCACAGGAGGCGGACGTTGCCGTAGCGGGCGCGGGCGGCGTCCGCGCTGAGTCCGAGCGCTTCACCGATCGTGGCCCAGGTCGCGCCGGCCTCGCGGTCGGCGATCACCGCGCACCGGACCAGCTCGCGGGTCAGCTGCTGGGAGTCGGCCGCCGCGGTGCAGTGGGCGCCGGGCGGCCCTTGCTGCGCCTGGGTGGTGCGGGCGGTGACCGGGATGCCGAGGTGGCCAGCGCCGAGACCGACCCCCAGCGCCGGGACGCGGACTGCCTCACCGCCCTGCGCACCCTGTGCCGCTGAACCCGGCCCGGGTGAGCCGACTGCCGCTCCCGCCCTGCCGTCCCCCGCTCCGTCGGCGTCAAGGGATCGGTGGGGGAGGGCGGCGAGCCCGAAGAGCCCGGGGGTCCGCTTCCCGCCCGCCGCACCGGTGCCGGACGCTGCCCGTTCGGTCAGCCCAGCGACGCGCTCGCCGCACGCAGTTCGTTCAGGGCCGCCAAGGCGCACCCGGCGAGCCCGTCCCCGGGGCCACGGTCCTCCTCGGCCCACTCGGCGTACCCCCGCTTGAAAGCGAGGACGCCCAGTTCGCCCGCGAGAGCCGCCGTCGGACCGGGCACGCCGCGGGCGAGCAGAGCGGTCGTCATCGCGGCCGCGAGACTCACGGTCTTGAGGGCGTCGCGCTCCTGAAGCTCGGTGCTGGCGGCGACGGCCGCCTTCAGGCGGGGGGCGAGCTCGCGGCTCCCGGGGCCCATGGCGGTCGAGGCGCGCTGGAGACCGGCGGCGACCGCCTCGAGCGGACTGGCGTCGCAGGGCGCGTCGGCGATCCCCTCGGCCAGCAGCCGGCTCAGCGTCTCCTGTCCGGCGACCAGCAGCTCGCGCTTGTCGGGGAAGTGCCGGAAGAAGGTGCTCTTGGTGACCCCGGCACGCTCGGCGATCTGCGCGACCGTCGTGGCGTCGTACCCCTGCTCCGTGAACAGGTCGACCGCGGCCACGACGAGGCGTTCACGCGCACCTGGTTCCCATCGACCCATGGGCTCAGCATATGCGATGGGACTCTTGTCCCGTCACCCCTGTTACGGTGATGGGACAAGAGTCCCATCACTTGTGGAGGGTTCCATGCGCGTCTTCGTCACCGGCGGCACCGGTCTGATCGGATCCGCCGTTGTCGCCGAACTCCTCGGCCACGGCCACACCGTCCTCGCGCTCGCCCGCTTCGAGGCCTCCGCACGGGCCGCCGAGGCGGCCGGCGCCGAGCCGCTGCGGGGAGGCCTCGCCGACCTGGACGTCCTGCGCTCCGGCGCCGCCGGGGCCGACGGGGTGGTCCACCTGGCCTTCGGCAACGACTTCAGCAGCCCCGAGGCCCTCGCCCGCAACGTCGCCGAGGAGACCGCCGCCCTCACCACCCTCGGTGAGGAGCTCGTCGGCAGCGACCGCCCCCTGGTCACCGTCTCGGGCACGCCCTGGGTGCCGGGCCGTGCCTCCACCGAGGCCGACCCGGTGCCGATCGACGGGCCGGTCGGCGGCCGCGGCCGCACGGTCACGGCGATCCTGGGCCTGGCCTCCCGCGGGGTCCGGAGCACGTCCGTCCGCCTGCCGCGCACGGTCCACCACGAGGGCGCGGGCGGATTCGCCGGTCTGCTGACCGACATCGCACGCCGGAGCGGGATCTCCGGCTACCCCGGTGACGGTACCCAGCGCTGGCCCGCCGTCCACGCGCTCGACGCGGCGGTCCTCTTCCGGCTCGCCCTGGAGCGGGCGCAGGCCGGTACTGCCTGGCACGCCGTGGCCGACGAGGGGGACGCGGTGCGGGACATCGCGGCCGTCATCGGTCGGCGGCTGGGCCTGCCGGTCGGGCCGGTGCCGGAGGAGACCTACGGCCCGCTCGGCCCGATCTTCAGGGCCGACCAGCCCTCGTCCAGCACCCGCACCCGGCAGGCGCTCGGCTGGGAGCCGAGGCACCCCGGCCTCCTGGCGGACCTGGAGAACATCCGGCCCTGACGCGCTCCGGCTCCCGGCTCGTTCCCCACCCGTTCCCCGCCCCATCGCCGACAACCAGGCACGTCGATGGGGCACTTCACGTCCACGACAAGCAGGAGGTTCCATCATGCCGACAGTGGTCTTCGGCGCCCGAGGCAACGTCGGTCGTCATGTGGCCGGCGGCCTGCTGGCCGCCGGTGAGCAGGTCAGAGCGGTCAGCAGGGTCCCAGCCGCGGGCCCGACGCCCGGGTACGACTCGGTCGTCGCTGACCTGGGGCGTCCCGAGACGCTGCCTGCAGCGTTCGACGGTGCCGACAGGGTGTTCCTGTACGGAATGCTCGACCCCCAGCAGCCCTACGACATCGACAAGGTCGCTGCGGCGGCCGCGGCAGCGGGGATCCGGCAGGTGGTCCTGCTCTCGTCGGTGGCGGTCGTCCTGGACCCTGACGCCGACCACCCGGTCGCCCGGCTGAACCGCACGATCGAGCAGGCCGTCCAACGCTCCGGCCTGGACTGGACGTTCCTCAGGCCGGGGACGTTCGCGACCAACACCCGCACCTGGTGGGCCGAATCGATCCGCACCGACAACGTCGTCCGCCTTCCCCGTCCGTTCGCCCAGTCGGCACCGGTGCACGAGAAGGACATCGCGGCGCTGGCGGTGACCGCCCTGACTGAACCGGGCCACTCGCACCAGGCCTACATCGTCCACGGGGCCGAGTCCCTGACCCTGCAACGCCAGGTCGAGCACATCGGCGAGGCCATCGGCCGTCACATCCGGGTCGAGCACATCTCCGACGAGCAGGCCTGTGCGGACGTCGCCAGAACGATGCACCCGGTCGTGGCCGACGCGATCGTGGGCCAGTGGGCCGCCGCCGACGGCGTCGCGGCGGTGACCTCCGCCATCGCCGAAAAGATCACCGGCGTTCCGGCCCACACCTACGCCCAGTGGGCCGCCGACCACGCCGACGACTTCCGCTGAGGCCGCCGCGCCGGGCCGGCCGTACGGAGCCCGGCCGGCCCGGCTGCCCTGCCTGGTTCCCCGATCTCCTGCAACAGGCTTCAGCCATGGCGATGGAACGCACAGTAGTGCACCCACCGGCCATGTCGTAGGCCTCGCGTGCGGGAGTCTTGTCCGTCCAGCCGGGCGTGCAGCAGACTCTCGTGCCGATACCAAGCCTTGGGGAGCCGTGGTCCGTGTGGCGGGCGCGTACGAGGCGCCGTTGTTCTCGGCGGGGTGGCCGCAGTCGCAGCGCGGCTTCCTGGTCTACCCCACGTACTGGCCGCACACCGAGCGGGCCTTCCCGGGAGTCCTGGACATCCTGACCAGGCTCGGGGCCGCCCCCGCCGCCGCCCGGACGCGCCACGGCATCATCGTGGGGGCGGACCTGGACGCGGATCAGCTCGCCGCATTGCGTGGCGACCGCCAGGTCGAGTACGTCGAGCACGACTGTGTCGGCGTCGTCGCCCGCTACCACCGCGTCCTCGGCCCGCACCGCGTCGTGGGCCAGTACTCCGTTGCCGTGGCTGACGACGGCGACCTGCGCGCACTGCTCGCCGGCCTGGACGGCACCCTGCTACACGCGTGCGACGAGGTCCACAGGTTCGCCGCCCTGCTGACCGATCGGCAGCGCGACCAGCTCCGACGCAACCCGATGTCTTCTCCGTCGACGACGGCCAGCGGGAGTCCGCCGACTGAGCCCGAGACCTCCGACCGGGCACTCCGCCACTGCAGGGCCTCCCTACCCGTCCCGCACGCCGTCGAGCCGCCCGGTCACCGCTCGGGGGTCGCAGGAACGAGGAATCGCGCCGGAGTGCCGGCACCGCAACGGCGCCGTCGGGCAGGCCGGTCACGCCACGATTCCTCTGCTTGTGGGACACGATTCGATCACATGCCCTCGCCGCCGCTCCGGGATGCGCGAGGGTGGCGCCGCTGTCCGAGCACCACCCTTAGAGGAAGAACGTCCTTCATGAGCCACCCTGTTCAGAATGCCCCCAAGCGCCCCGTCTACCGAAAGGTCCGCGTCGTCGCCCCCGTCGCCCTGATCGTCGGCATCGCCGTCGGCGCGGCGGTAGGCGGAGACAAGAAGAGCAGCACCCCGGCGGCCGCACCCACCGTCACTGCCATGGCCACCGTTCCCGCTGCGGCGGCCAAGGTTCCCGCCCCGCTTCCTGCTGCCACCGTCACCGCCACCGTGACAGCCGAGGCCCCTGCGGCCCCCGTGGCGCCGAGCACGCCGGACAAGCCCAAGGGCGACACGATCGGTGGCGACGGCAGCTACGAGGTCGGCGTCGACGTCCAGCCCGGTACCTACAAGAGCAAGGGCCCCAAGGCCGGTGGCATCGGGATGTGCTATTGGGAACGCAACAACGGCGGCGACGGTGTCGGTTCCATCATCGCCAACGACAACGTGCAGGGCCCCGCCACCATCACCATCAAGCCCGGAGACAAGCTCTTCAAGACGACCGCCTGCCAGGACTGGGTCAAGACCGGCTGATCCGAGGAGGCTCCACGCGCCCGAAGCGGCCCGCGAACCGCGCCACGAAGTCGCCGAATTCGTCTGACCACCCGTCAGTTATATCTTCCAGCACAGACGGCTGAACGAGCCAACGCGCCACAGGTCACGGCACGCCTGTCTACTTTCCGACGCCCGCCCCGGGCCGTTTGGAGTGTCCGGGGTGCGTCAGCGACCGGGAGGCGAAGGGCTTGGGCCCGTGGTGTTGCCCGCTCCGTCCATGCGGGAGTTGGTGGCTGCGCTGGTCTGCGCCCCGGATGACCCGTGGTGGGGAGGACCGGGTACTGCACGCCAAGCTCTACCCGGCGAAGGGCCGCGGGTGTGACCTTTTGGTCGTTGTGGGCGTGGAATCGGCCTGGATGCCAAATTGTCTGGACCTTTGGCTAGACCTGTAGGGGGTGCTTGGCCGGGTCGGCGTCCGGCGGGTTTGGTGACTGTGTGTGGTGGTTGGCGGGGTTGGGGGTGGTGTCGGCCAGGTCGGGCGGGTGGGCGGTCTTTTCTGGCGTGTGTTCGGCTTAGAATTTCGTGTGGTGTGTTTTGCCGAATTGACCGGCGTGGTTTTTTGGGTTCGGGTTGGAATGGCCGGGTGAGGGCTCGTTGGCGGGGGTCGGGGGTCGGTGTTCGGTTTGTTGGGGCCGGTCGGGGCTGCGCTGTCGCTGTCGTGCCCGCCGGTCGGAGCGTGCCCGCCTGCTGGCCGCCGTCCAGGCCGTCCGGGCCGTCCTGGCGCCGTTGTCCGGGGCGGGGTGTGCTGGCCGTGCTGGGCTCTGTCCGGCTGCTGCGCCGCGTGTCCGCGGGCTGCGGTCCTTGGTGGTGGGTGGTGGTGCTGGGTGGCCGTCAGGCCACCCTTGAGGGCGTGCACGAGGGCTGTTGCTGGGGTTGGTGGCCGGGGTGTGGGTGCTGTCGCGCCCCCTGTCGCGTGGGGCGCTGTCGTGCCCTGTGACGTGGGCGGATGCCGGGTTGCCCCTGTGTGTGGTGGGGGCGCGACAGGTGGGCGCGACAGCCGCGGGTCGGGCTGCCGCCCAAGGGCCGTCGGGTACGGCGGCCGCTGCAGGGGCCGGCCTTTGTTCTAGTGGTGGGGTTCGGTGGCTGGTGCTCGGCGGCCTGGTGAGGGGGTGCGGGGTGCAACGCGGTGTTGCGCCGGGGTGCAAAACGGGGCCGTGTTGCGGGTCTGAACAGGCGTTATGTGGCCGGGAGGGGCCCGGGGCGGGCGTGTTGCACTGCCGTGTTGCACCGCCGCGCTGCTCCGCCGGCCTCGACGCCGCCCCGCTGCTGCGCCCTGGCCGCCGTTCTGGTCGGCCGCCAGGCCGGTCCCGCTGCGCCCGGCTCGGCCGTCCTGCCCGCCGTGCCCGCGCCCGTCCTGGCCGCCGTCCTGATCCGTCCTGCCCGGTGTTCGGTTTGGTGGTGTTGCTCCGGGAATTGCCCCGTTGACGGCGCGCACTGTTTTCCGGGCGGTCTGGATTGGCGGTCGCGGTGTCGGTGGCGAGGGCCGTAGGCCCCTTTTCGGTGTGCCTGAATTGGATTTCTGTCGGCTGCGTCGTGCGAGGCTTTCGGATTGTGAGTGGGTGGGGTGGTGTCAGCGGGTTGGGCGGCAACGGGCTTTCAAGGGGCAGGGGACTGCTGGGCTGGGCTTCTGTCTGATGGTCTCGCTGGTTGTTGCTGTCACGGGGTGACCAACCTGCTGCCATGATCTGCGAGTTGCGCCTATCACACGTGGTGGTTGGCTGACATGGGGTTGCTCATTCCTGTGTGGCCAGCCATGGCGGGGGAGTGGGCTGGTGTTCATGACCGCCGATCCCGTGCCCACGTCCTCGCCGCTTGGTTCGCTCAAGGAGGCTTCGGCCTCCGTGGCGGCTGTGGAACCGCCTGCGTCCAGGTCGCGGGAACGGGCGCTCACGCGGCGGGCGGTGGTTGGGCGTCTGCTCGTGCTGGATGAGGCCGGGACTCTGGCGTCGGTGCATGTGCGGATCGCTGCCGAGTCGGCTGGGGTGTCGGTGCGGACGGTGTGGAACTGGCTGGCTATTGCCCGGCGGTCGGGTCGTGTGGGACCGGTTCCGCGCCGTGGCGCTTTCACGGTCACGGACGAGTTCTGGGCCCGGCTTTCCGAGTTGGGCGGGAACGTGGCGGCTCTGCACCGGGAGCTGACCGGACAGGCGGCGTGCGGGCCGGGGCAGGAGCCGGCGGGGCTGGTGCCGTCGTTGGGGACGTTGCACCGGGCGGTGCGCCGGGAACAGCAAGCCGGCCGTGTTCTGCAGGGCGTGCGGCCTGGGCGTGGCCGGGTGGAGCCGGCGGTGTATGACCAGGCACTGGCCGACCTGGCGCTGCCGGGCACGGTCGATGAGGTCGGCCGGGCCGCACCGGTCGCCGAACCCGATCCGGCGGTCGTGCCCGATGGCTCCGCCGGGTTCGTGCCGTTGGGGGTGCGGCTGCACGTTCCCGGCGCTCAGGTGGTCGCGACAAGCCAGCTGGGCGAGGTGACGGAGGCCATCGGGCACACGGTCGCCGCGCGCGGGATCGCCTGCGTGTACGGGGATGCGGGGCAGGGCAAGACGGTCGCGGTCCACCGGGCCCTTGGCCTGCTGCCGCGCCGTGTGCCTGTCTGCCTGGCGCAGGTGGCGGTGAAGCCGGCCCTGCCGCAGCTGCGGGCCGCGCTGTTGACCGCGTTCGGTCTGCCGGCGACCGCGCTGACGAACCGCACGGATGCGGCCGACCGCGCGCTCATCAACGCCTTCAAGGCTCCGGGCGTGCTGCTGGTCGACGACGTGCAGCGCATCGCCGCTCCCGAGCTCGACTACCTGCGCCTGCTGGCCGACGCCCCGACCACGCAGACGTCGCTGGTGCTGTGCGGGGCCGGCGCCGAGCGCACGCTGGCCCGGGCCCCCGCGCTGGCTTCGCGGGTGCTCACCTGGCAGCACGTCCCCCGCCTGGAGGCCCCCCAGATCCCCACCGTGCTGCGCCTGTTCCATCCGCTGTGGCATACCGCGGCCGACGCGGATCTTCTGTACGCGGACGAGACCTGTGCGCGGGGGAACTTCCGGACCTGGGCGAAGATCACCTCCCACGCCTACGCGGCCCTGGACCAGAGCCCCGACACCGGTGCCGATCGCGCGCTGCTGGACAGGGCGTGTTCCCGGCTCGGCCCCAACCCCTGACCCCGCCACCCCGGCCGCTGCGCCACTGCCCCCGCGTCGCCGTGCTGACCGTCACCGCGTCCCCCGTCGACCGTCGCGTGCGCCGCATGTCGCCGCACGCGAAAGGATCCTGGTGAACATCCACACCCCCGCCAGCACCGCTGCCGTCCCGGCACCTGCGCTTGCGTCGGTCGAGGCCGAGCCTGCCCTGGACGCGGTGTCGTTGAACGCCCTGCGTGCTCCCGCGGTGCGCCGTTTGCTCGTCCTGCGTGCCGAGGGCCGGCTCACGCGTGCGCACGTTCGCACCACGGCGCAGTGCCTGGCGGTGTCGGACCGGACGGTGTGGCGATGGCTGGCCGACGCCGCCACCGCACCCGCCGCGGCCGGCTCACCCGGGGCACGCCGAACCGACCGGTTCGAGATCACCCCCGAGGTCCGGGTACTGCTGGCCTACTGGCGCGGCAACGCCTCCGCAGTCCACCGCGAGCTCCTCGCCCGCGCCCACTCGGCCACCGGAGCCGCCACCGCGGCCGGCGGAGCCGACAGCGCGTCCGACGGGGCCACCCCGCCGCCAGGGCCGCCCCGGCCGGTCGGGGCGGCGATCCCTGGCGGCGCGCCACCCGCGGCCGTTCCCGTGCTGGAGCGGGTGCCGTCGCTGGCGACGTTCCTGCGCGCGGTGCGCCGGGATCTGACGGCGGGGGAGCGGGCCGGGTACCGCAAGGGCCCGGAGGCGGCCCGGGCGCTGGACGTGTTCGGCAAACGACCGCGGACGTGGCGCAACCACACCTGGGAGGGCGACCACGTCCAGGCCCCGCTGCGCGTCGTCGCCGACGGCCAGCTGGTACGCCCCTACGTCACCTGGTTCATCGACTGCGCGACGAAGGCCATCACGGGGGTGGCGGTGACACCGGGCGTCCCTTCACGGGCCTCGATCCTGGCGGCGCTGCGCTCGGCGGTGCTGCGCACCGGGCCGTACGGACCTGTCGGGGGCCGGCCGGAGACGGTGCGGATTGACCGCGGCAAGGACTTTCTCTCCCGCACTGTCACCGCGGCCTTCGACGCGTTCGGCACGACCGTGGACGACCTGCCCGCCTACAGCCCCCACCTGAAGGGCAGTATCGAGAACCTGAACCGCAGCGCGGCACGGATGCTGTTCGCCGCCCTGCCCGGCTACCGCACCAAACAGCCCCGCCGCCGCCCCGACCGCCTGCCCACCGCACCCGTCCTGTCTTTCGAGGACTTCACCGCCGAAGTCCTGGCCTGGGTCACCTGGTGGAACACCGAGCACCACCCGCAGGGCCTGAACGGCCACAGCCCGCTGCAGGCCTGGCAGGCGGATCCGACACCGCTCACCGACATCCCGCCCACGGATCTGTGGTCCTTCACCCTCGAGGACGACGGCCGTACCCGCGTGATCACCAGCCACGGCGTGCGCTTCCGCAATCGCGACTACCTCGCCGACTGGATGACCGGGCAGGCCGGCCGCGAGGTCAGGGTCCGGTTCATGCCCCACCACACCCACGAGATCGAGATCTGCGACCCCGCCGGCCGCCGTCTGGGCACCGCCCACCTGGCCGACCAGGCAACTCCCGAACAGCTCTCCGCGCTGCGCCGCGTCCGCGCCCGGCGCGCACAGCGGCTGCGGGCCGAAGCCAAGGCTGCCGAGCACCTGCGCCACCAGCGCTTCGCCCCCGCCACCACCGTGATCGCACCACTGCGCCTGGAGGCCGCCACCGCCGCCGAGGCGGCCCGGGAGCTGTCCCGCCACCACGAGAGCGACCTGGCCGCGCTGGCCCTGCCGGACCTGATCCCGCCTGCCCCGCCACCGGCCGACTGGCCCACCCCCGCCACCGTCAGAACCGCCGCCCGGCCCACCTCACCAACCGACCCACCAGGACAGGACGCCCTATGACCCGCCGCCTGCCGCCCGCACCCACCGACCAGTACGTCACCCTGCCCCAGGCCCGCCTCGTGGCCACCCGCGCGCTGCTCACCGTGCGGGAGAACCTCGCCGACACCATCACCGCCCGCGCCATGATGTGCATCCACGGCGGCGCCGGCTTCGGCAAGACCGTCGCGGTGACCAGCTGCCTGCGCGAACTCGAACCCGGCGAAGAGATCCACCGCATCACCTTCCACGCCCGCCCCACCACCCGCGCCGTGCGCCACGAGCTGTTCACCAGCCTCCAACTGCCGGGCCAGCCCCCGCGCTACGCCAGCGAGTTCGACCACCTCCTCAAGACCGCACTCGCCGCCCACCCCCGCACCCTCGTCCTGGACGAGGCCCAATGGCTCTCCAGCGACCAGCTGGAGTACGTCCGCTACCTCTGGGACGACCCCTATACCCAGCTCGCCGTCGTCTTCGTGGGCGGAGAAGGCTGCTACCAGGCCCTGCGCAAGGAGCCGATGCTCTCCTCCAGGATCTTCATCTGGCAGCGCCTCGCCCGCCTCACCCCCGAAGAGGTCCTGGACGTCATCCCGCTCTACCACCCCATCTGGGCCGAAGCCGACCCCGGCGACATCGCCTTCGCCGACCAGCACGCGGCCCACGGCAACTTCCGCAACTGGGCCCGTCTGACCGCCCACACCCATACCGGCCTCCAGCGCACCGGCCGCACCCGCGTCGACCAGGAAGTGCTCCGATGGGCCTTCAGCCGCCTGGGCCCGGCCGGCTGACCAACAACCCCGACAAGGAACGGAAGCAGCACCGGCGGGCAGGCTCGCCGACCCGTGGTGGGAGGTCCGGCTCCTGCACGAGAGGCTCTGACCGACGCGCGGGCGCGGGGTGCACCACCGCTGCGCCACCACTACCGTGCGTCTGCACCTCCCGACGGACGCCCTGACCTGCTCCGTACCTACGCCCACTGGCCCGGGAGCATCCCGCCCCGTCGCCGCTGTCGCTATCCTGGCGTTCGTGATCAACAAGAGGACGGCACGTGCGGCCGGGGGCCCGCCGACGACCGCCGGGCTGCGGGAGGTGCTCAGCCGTGCCGCGCGTGTCGTGATCGTCGATGCATCGCCGGGCGAGGCCGACTGCGCTGATCACGCGCGGACGGAGGTGACCGGTGCCGACATCGCCGACCTGGCCCGGCTGCTGGCCGTCGTGGACGGTGGCACCGGAGAGCTGTGCCTGTGCGACGGCTGGCCCACGATCACGGTGCACGGCCCGAACGGCGACCTGATCGCCTGCTGGACCCTGCACCACCAGAGCGGCCTGCGCGGGCTGGGCGACTGCGACGCGGACCTGGTCGACGGCCCGGCCCTCACCGACTGGCTGGCGCAGCGGGGCCTGACCGGATCCCGCTGGGTCCAGGACCAACTGGCAGCCCTGAACGCCGCGGAGGACCAGCGCCGGACACGCTGGATCCAGGCCGCACCAGCCGGCCTGGCCGAGGCGGCCGCGGACGTGGCCCGACCCTCGGGCCGCGACCACGGGGTCTGGTCACGTGGACTGCGTGACGCCGAGGAGAGGCTCGCCTCCCTCATCCGGCTGCGCCACCCCGAGGCGACCGAGCGGATCCGCGCCCTGCTGGCCTGGGCCGGGGTCCCGGCCCGGGAGGCCACCGGCGGCCTGAAGTGGTACGACCTGGCCGTGCAGCGCCAACTGCTGACCGAGGACCCCGACCTCGTCCTCACCGCCCTTGCCGCACACTCCTTGAGCCTGGCCCAACTTGACGGTGCGGCCGAGCTGTTCAGCTCTACCGAATGGGTCCAAGCCCACGGCAGAAAGCTGCCCGAGCCGCTGCGCTCCACGCTGATCGGGCACATCGAGGCGGACGGAACCGAGCCCATGCGGTTTAGGCAGCGGCACGGCTACTACGGCGCGGAACGAACCGTCTGATCGGGCGCGGCTACAGTATGCAGCTCTACTGCAGCCCGCTCTCCTTGAGCACCCGCATCAGCAGTAGGCAGCCCGCTCTCTTGCCGGGGGTGTCCCGGACCGGGCCTGGCGTTGCGGATCGCGCTGCTCGTTGTTGGAGCTGTGGGAGGAGGCAGGCCCGGACCAGCTGGAGTGCCGGGGCATGAACGAGGCCGTGCCGCAAAGGACTTGGCCCCGCTGATGCTGCCCGTTCCGACCAAGCGGGAGCTGGTGGCCGCGTTGGTGTCTGCTCCGGATGACCTGTGGTGGGAGGCGCGGGTGCTTTACGTGAAGCTCTACCCGGCGACGGACTGCAGGGTGTGACCTTTTGGTTCTCTGTGGCGTGGAATGGCCTCGGATCCTGTGTTGTCTGGACCTTTACCTGGGCCTGTCGAGGTGGCGTGATGAGGCCGGATCGGTGACTTTGTGTGTTGGTCCGAGGGATGGTGTGGGGTGTTCGTTCGGGTGACGGGGTTATCCGGGCTCGTATTTGGTCGCCGATTGCCGCTGGCGGTTTTTCTGGGTTGAATTTTCGCGTGTGGCGCCGTGGTGGTCAGAATTCGGGCCGAGCCCGGCGCCCGCCGCCCCGCAGCTGCTGCGCCCCGCACCCGGCGTCCCTGCGGCTGCTGCGCCCCGCCCCCGTCGTCCCCGCACCGCCCGTACCCGCCCTGCCCCCGCCGGTTGCTTTGGTGGCCCCGGGGTTGCGGGTCGGTGTTGCGGGTCGTGCTGCGCCCCGGGCCCGGGGGGCTTGGTGTGGGTGGCCGTCAGGCCGCTCCGGTGCCCGCCTTGGAGGCCGTTCGGGTACCTGTCTGCGCTGTCGTGTGGGCTTGTCGCGCCCGGCGGTCCGCCGGTTCGCCGTGTGGGGTGGTGTCGTGTGCCGTGACATGGGCGGATAGCGGCGAGTGGCTGTGTGTGGTCTGGGTGCGACAGCTGGGGGTGTTCACGAGAGGTTGTGATCAGTGGCTCTCTGCGAGTGTCGAAGATCGTTTCCCGGAGGCCTGGAGATCGTTTCCCATCGGCGGGGTGGTTAGTGCAGGTCTGCGGGCAGGTGGTCGTGGATCGCCCGGTGGAAGGCTGTGAGTCGGTTCGTCTCGGTGTCGAGGTTGCTCAGGGTCTCGTAGGCGTGCGTCCGGGCAGTGATCGAGGGGTGGTTGACGAGTTCGCGGTAGAGGATCCAGATCCCTGCGCGAATCAACGCCTCGCACTCCTCTTGCTGGATGGTGTCGCCGGCGCTGAAGGACAGGAGAAGTTCGAGCAGCGCGGTGCGGGCAACGGGCGTGGTGAGTGTCGGGTCGGCCAGAGCGGCCAGGACGACGGCGGTGGCGGCGGGTGCGGGCTCCATCAGGTTGGACTGGATCATGACGTGGTTGTCGAGCTCGGCGAAGGTGGCTTCGCCTTGGGTGCGGGCGCTGATCAGCCGCACCAGCGCGGCGGGCACATGGCTCGCGGGATGGCCGCAGCCGCATGCCATGGCGTCCCAGTCATGCCGGTCGATCTCGATGCGGACCACCTGCATGGCTGGGTGTTCGGCCGCGGAGGGCGCTGTCAGGGATCGTCGGCCGGCAACGAGCCGGTCCTGCTCGGCGCGGAATGTGTCCAGCAGCCGGAAGAACTCCGCGACGGGTGTCGAGCCCGCAGGCGTCTCCCGTTCGATCTCGGCGGCCCAGCCGAGCGGGCTGTGTCGACCGAGGTGGCGCCAGAGCCATTCCTTGAACGAGTCCTCAGGCCAGAAGTCAAAGTCCTCCTCGACCCGGTGGACACCCAAAGCCACGCGATAGCCGATCAGCATCGACTCCAGGTGCCGCAGTGAGCCGCCGGGCAGCCACACGCCAGGGCGGAGCCGCACCTGCTCCAGGAAGTCGTACGCACCCGTGCACTCCTGCCAGTGCTTCGGGCTGTTCTGAGCCTTGTTCTCGGTGGGCATGGCCGGGAGCCTACGGGTACCCACGCCCGTTGATCTCGGACAGCTCTGTTCTGGGTCGAAGGTGGGTGTGACCGGGGGGCTGGATGGGGCTACGGGTGCTGTCCGGGCGCGGGGCCGCTGTCTGGGCCGTCGACCGTGAGGTGTCGGCCGCCGTCGGGGCCGGCCTTCGGATGGTGGTGCCGGGGGCGCGGTGGCAGGCCGGTCCCGGTCTGTCGTTCCGGCCGCCGACGGTCGGGGGCTGTGGGGTTGTGTCATTGGGGGGTCGTTCGTCCTGGTGGCGGGGCATCAGGCGGGGCTGTGTGCCTCTGCCCTGCTCCCGATGAGACGGGTCACCTGGGCCGACCTGCCCGTGGCCCCGGGTCGGTGTCTGTGGTCCGGTCGGGGGCCGCAGGCCACCGCGCCAGCCCCGACTCACCGTCCGCCCCGGCCCACCGCCCCGTGCCCCGGGTACCCGCCGCCTGGTGGCGCCGCAGGCGACACCTCCCGCAGCCTCTCTGAGGGGCCGCCAGGCCCCCGCCTCCGCCTGTTTTCCCGCACCCTCCGCGCGCGGTGCCTTTTTCTCGGTGGCGCCGCAGGCGACACCCCCCGCCGCTCTCTGAGGGGCCGCCAGGCCCCGGCCTTTTGCCGGGGCCTGGCCTCTTTTTCTGACGTTCCTGTGCCGTGCTGCGCCTCGTATTTTTTCAGAAGGGTGGCTCCTGGGTGTTTTTCGCCGGTATATGCGGGTAGCGGGTGGCGTTGCGTTTCGTTCGGAATCCCGGGTGGCTGGGGATGGCTTTCCGGTGTCCGCGTATCGGGGTGTTCTGGGGATCTGTGGTGCGGGGTTTTGGTCGGGCGTCGGGATGGGTTTCCCAGTGACATGCCGCGCGTCTCGGGAGGGCGGGTCTGGTGACATCCTCGTGCGTCTTGGGAGGGCTGGTCCGGTGACATGCCCGTGCGTTTTCGAGGGCCCTGTGCTGCGCCCCGTCCAGGCGCTTTTGACGGGGCGGGGTGTGACGGTCTGGGGGCTGTTGTCCGGGGTGTCCCTGGCCCCTGGTTCCTGGGGTGGTGTGGGGGTCGGGATGGTGACAGCTCTTGCATCTTCGACGCCCCGCCCTGGCACGGGTGCGAGAGGGCCGGTGGGAGGCCTGTCCGGGGCGCCCGGCGTCGGTGCCGGTCGTGCTGCGCCTGGCGGCTGCTGCCGGGGCCGCCGCCCGGGTGGGTGCCGGCCCCGGGTGAGACGTTGTTGTCGGCAATTCGCGTCATATCGTCAACGGGTGCCGTTCCGGATATCGCCCTCCCCGTCAGGGGAGGGCCTTCTACCCGAATTTCACGTCACATCGTGAACGCTGGGGCCGCCCCGCAGGGGAGGGCCCTGTACCCGAAATTCGCGTCACATCGTCAACGCTGTCCATGGCGGGCCGCAGGCCCGTGCCCCACCACCCCGAAGTTGAGGCCCCGACAGGGGCCGCCACCCGCCCACTAATTCGCCGCAGGCGAATAGGCCCCAGCCACCCCCGCCCGGCGCAGCCGGGCTCCGAGGCGCAGCCTCGGGCAACCACCCACGGTGACGCCGCCAGGCGGCACCCCCGCACCTGGCGGTGCGTCAGCACCGCCGCATTTCCGCCAGGAAATGCTCAAGCCGCAGGCTTCCGCCCCC